>CAMPAA010000119.1 GCA_946631345.1 uncultured Verrucomicrobiota bacterium | reverse complement strand
GGTGGGGGGCAGGACAAGCTAGGATATCGCGTCGTGGCGAGTGAAAATGGCTTTACGGTCACGAAGAAAGGTTTTTGCGTGATCCTCCAATAGGGGATAGGTGCGATGAGACGTTTATTTGTTGCATGCGTAGGCGTCGTCATGACGTTCATGGCGGCGATTGCCGATGGGGTGGTGCACATTGACTTTGAGCAAGGGTACGGCATTTGGCGACTTCCGGGCGACTGTTGGAAGGTCGATGACGGCAAGGGGCGTGGCGGGACAAAGTGCCTCACGCTCTCCATTCAAGATTGGCAGAAAGTCCAGTGGCCATCGACCGAAAAGTTCGCGATAGACCCCGGAAGCGCCTATCGTCTGGATGTCTGGATTGATGTTTCGCAATTCAACCTTCCAAAAGGGTTTGTGCATGTGGGACTCGCGTTCTACGACGAGAACGGAAAGGTCGTTCTCGACAGCATCGCCATGCCGTTGGCGGATAACGAGGTGAGGAAAGACGGCTGGCGGCGCTATGGATGCACCACACGTACGGTTCCGGCGGCGGCGCGAAATGCGGGGCTTTACATCTGGACGCCCGATGGAAGCACGGGCACGGTCCGGTTCGATGACATCGAGGTGAAGCCCATGGCGGCAAAACCGCTGGATGCGCTTTGCGTCTCCGCCTATCGTGCCGAGGCGGATGCGGGGGAGGTTCGGTTCGCCGCCGGGTATTACCTGAATCCGTACAAGCACGACCTAAAGACCCTCAAGGCCGATTTTCGGTATGTGTCCAAATATGGCGTCCGTACAGTTCCGGCAACGCTTGCCGATTCTGTCGCTTCGGCTACGATTCCGGTCCAGGCATTTGCGATGGGGACGAATACCGTGACGCTTACGATTCGCGACGGCAATGGCACGAAGATAGACGAGTCGTCATGCAGCTTTGCGCGATTGCCGACGCTTCCGCGCAGAAAGGTGACGTTCGATCAATTCCACCGCACTCTTGTTGACGGCAAGCCCTTCTTCCCACTGGGCATGTACTCTCTTGATATAACCGCAGCCGACATTGCGACCTACACGAACGGGCCTTTTAACTGCATCATGCCGTACAGGTTTATGGACGAGTCGAAGCTCGACATCTGCGCGGCGGCGGGTGTTAGGGTGATCTATCCTGTAAACGAATCATACGAAGAGCTGGACAAGGCGTCGCCGGAGCAACGCAAGAAGATCGAAAAGAACATCTACGGCAAGGTGAGGCGATTCAAGAACCACCCGGCGATCATGGCCTGGTACACGGCCGACGAAATCAGGGAGCCCTACAGTTATCTGCTGACGGAGCGGAACAATGCCATTCATGCGCTTGATGCGGATCATCCAACATGGATTGTGATCTATGAGACCGGCCATGTGCGCGCATTTGTTCGTGGCTATGACGTGATCGGCATGGATCCGTATCCGATCGGAAACCGCACGTTCGGGCGCGAGAAGATCGGGATTGCCGCCGGTTGGGCGAAACTCGCGCAGAAGGGCATGTACGGATGCCGCCCGATGTGGCACGTGCCGCAGGCGTTTGACTGGGGCTACTACCGTCCGGCGGAGACGAACGATGCGGCGGTCCGCCTCCCTACGTTGGCGGAGATGCGTTCGATGACGTGGCAGGCCGTGGCCGCTGGAGCGAATGGACTCGTATTCTATTCGTTCCACGATCTGCTCAAGCGGGATAACTGGCCGAAAGAGCGTGTCTCCGGCGGATGGGAGAACGTGTGCAACGTGGCGCGTGAAGTGAAAGCGAAGGAGTCGGTTCTCCTTTCGGAACCTGGGCCTGCCGCAATCTGCAAAAGCGAAGATGTCGTGTGCCGCACATGGCGCACGGGGGATGGAGCCATCCATCTGCTTGCTTGCAACATGGCCGACAAGGATGTCAAAACGGAGGTGTGCATCGGAATGCGGAGCATTCAACTTTCGCTTCGGCCGATTGGCGTGGAATGGAGGAGGATCGAAAAGCGGCAATGAAAAGAAGGGAATTCATAAAGACGGCGGCGTTGGGCGTTTCTTCGGCGGCTGTCGCATCGGCAATCGGCGCGACGGTGAAGTCAGCAGGAACGATTGTCGGAAACGTCAGGAAGGGCCCAGATGGTTCTCCTGCCTCTGGAGTTGTGGTTTCAGACGGATTGGTGTGTGTGCGAACAGATACGGAGGGAAAGTTTTCCATCCCGGAACGTAAGGGGGCGCGCTTCATATTTGTTACGGTACCGTCCGGCTACAAATGTGACGCCCCGTATCTGGCGATACCGAGGATCTGTGCGCCGTATTCCTTCTATCTGGACAGGTGGTCGGCCTCGGGAAAGGCTGGATGCAAATTCATCCATCTGGCGGATTCCGAAGTCTCTGGGACGTATGAAACAACTTGGGTGGAGCAGATCCGAAAGGTTGCGGAGCGCGAGAACGCCGCGTTCATCGTGCATACGGGTGACATTTGCCGCAGGAGCGGCATGCTGTCGCATTTGTTGGCGATGAACCATCTTACGATGAAACGTCCAGTGATCTATTGCATTGGAAACCACGATCTTGAAGCGGGTCCGTATGGGGAATCCTATTTCGAGTCTCTCTACGGCCCTGCTTGGCATTCGTTTGAGGCTGGCGGCGTGCATTTCGTGGTGACACCGATGCCGAACGGGGACCGGCCGCCGTCATACACGACTGATGACGTGGCAGATTGGATACGCAATGATCTTGCGATGGTTCCGAAGGGCATGCCTGTCGTGTTCTTCAACCACATGATCTCAAATTGGTCGGAAGATTCGATGGAGACGACGGGATTCACTTTCGGCGGCAAGCGACGGGTAAATCTAACAGAGCTCTGCAACCTGACCGGTTTCGTCTATGGGCATACCCACCAGAACCATTTCCAGCGCAGGGGCAAGACGGCGTTCATCAACACGGCCTGTCCACAGATGGGCGGCATCGGGATGGCACCCGCGACCATCCGGGTAATTCGTGCGGATGCGGCGGGGCGGCTCGACTCGACTATCCACTATGGGCATGTTGATGCGTGGAAGCCGGAACGGGCGGGTGCCGAGTGGGAGACGCGTTTGCCGGGCAAGGTGCTGTTTGGGGCTCCGGTGGTCTCGGACGGACTTGTGTTCGCGGGGACGTCGGACGACGAAGGCGTTGGCGCGGCAAGCGTCAATGCGCTTGATCTTGCCACGGGTCGGGTGGTGTGGTCGCACAAGATGGAGAACTCCATCAACAGCCAGATGGTGGTTTCGGGTAGCATTCTTGTTGCGCAGGATATTGAAGATCGCGTAACGGCGTTTGAGGCGAGAACCGGGCGTGTGACATGGCGGAACATCCCGCCGATACATCCATGGAAGATTGTCCTTACGGGGCTTGCGCTTGACGAAACAGGCGACCGGGTCTTTGTCGGCAAGGGACGGAACATGGCGGCGCTGGACGTTCGTTCCGGCAAAACGGTATGGAAGGATGCCGGATGGGATGATCGCGAGGCGTGCGCCGACACCCCTGGGGCGGGCGAGGGAATTGTGGTCTCGTCCGCGAACTGGCGCGGCATGTTCTGCAACGACGCCGCGACCGGCAAACTGCTTTGGTCGGTATGCGACAGGACACGGTATTTCCCTGGCGCAACACATGTTGTGCAAGGCGGCAGAATCTATTCGCTTGCTTCATCGTCATTTCTTGAAATCGACGCCAAGACAGGCAAGACGATTCGCGAAAAGAAACTTCCCTGCAGTGTGCAGTTGCCGACGCGCGTTCTGATCACGGAGCGGCATTTTGTGTTCGGCACGGTCAAGACAGGTTTGCTTGCGCTGGACCGCAGCAGCTTGGAGATTGCCTGGAAAGGCGAAGTCGGCCCTGCCATGGCAGCGTTTGCACCCTACAGCAAGTCCCCTCAGAGGTGCGTTGGGACAGCTCCGAAACTTGCGCCCGATGGTTCCATCTGCGCAACAGCCTCAGACGGGGCGATCCATTTCTGGAATGCAGAAGACGGAAGACATTTAAAGGGAATCCGCACGGGGGCACCTTATTTTGCGGCGGCCACTATTGATGGCAATCGCCTTTTGGCGGCCGATGCTGCTGGCTTCGTGCGGTCTTTCGGGCTGATTTGACTGCTAATCGACATGAAAGGTTGAAGACGACATGAGAAAAAGAGGAGGTGCTTGATGAATCTCGGATTGCTGTTTGCTGTGGCGCTTTCAAGTGGGGCGCTACATATTGATGTGGATGAAACGACGTCTGGCTTTGCCGTGAGATCGATAGAAAACCGCTGTCTTGACGGTGGTGCCTGTTTTGTCAATCCTCCTGACCGTGGGCATGACATGTGGCGGCTTGACTTCCTCGGGCCGGCAGAGGCCAACGGACGCCGCAAGGTCGCCAATTCGCAAAGTCGGTTGCGGGCGACGCGGCGGACCAGTAAACGGAGTGGAGATACGCTGACGCTCAAATGGATTGGCATGGACCTTCCTGGAGAGACTGGCGTTCTTGACGTCACCGTTGAGATTCGCCTTGTTGAGGGTGGTGTTTCGAGCGAATGGCGCTTGGCGGTTGACAACCGTTCGTCGACATGGGCTTTGGAGCGTACGCACTTTCCGTGCCTACCCGGCGTGATGAAGCCTGGAGAGGGTGATGTGCTGGAACCGGCGAAACCGCTTGGCGGACAGCTCCACCGCGCATATGCCGGAAGCGAGTCCATGCGATGGACGAAGTTCCCGGCGTCCGCGCCGCCGATGTGCGCGTTCATGCACGATGGCGCGGGGATATACGTCGGCGTGCATGATCCGTCCCGTCCGATTACTCAGTTCATCTATGGCCCGGGGCTTGATTTCGAGATCGCCACGCCGGTCGAGAACGCGGGCGTCCTCGGAAAGGCGGCGCGGGGGCCGTCGTTTCCTGTGATTGTCCGCCCGTTCCTCGGCGACTGGTGGCAGGCCGCACGCATCTACCGCGAGTGGGCGATGCGCCAGCAGTGGACGGCGAAAGGCCCGATAGAGGAGCGTGCCGACTTCCCGCAATCCATGAAGGAACTTGATGTGTGCGCGATTGTGGTGGAACCGCGCGCAGAGGTGGCATCCAACAAGATTGCCCGAATTGTACAAGCATTTCCGGGGCTGAAAGTTGGCATACATTGGTACCAATGGCATAATTCGGGATTCTGTGTTAACTTCCCTGAACTGTTTCCTGCAAAGAAGGGAGTGCCGGATGTTATGCGTGCGTGGGCCAAGGCCGGAGTGGTTATGATGCCATACGCAAATCCTCGCTTGTGGGATGTACATCAGGCCTCGTGGGAGTTTGCTTGTGACCATGCCTGCAGAAATTCTAGCGGAGGGTATGACACAATTGATTATCTCCGTAACGACTGCGCCATCATGTGCCCAAGTTCTGATAAGTGGAAGCGGAGCGTATGGAAGTGGAGTCGCCAAGTTCTGGACGAAGCTGGCGCGAACGCCATCTACTACGATCAGGTGGCTGTGGCGCGTCCGTTTGAGTGCTACGACAAGCGGCATGGGCACACGCTGGGCGGTGGGCGATGGTGGACGGACGGATATCGCAAGATGCTTGAACCGATGCACGACCTGTACTCTTCGCGAAACGCGCCGATAACCTCAGAGCTTTCCGGCGACCAGTGGCTAGACCTGATTGACGGTTATTTGCTCTGCGGTGCTCCGCACGATGACGAGGTGCCGCTTATGCCTGCCGTCTATTCCGGGTACGCCATATATTTTGGAAGCGAGGAGAACATGTGTGACCCAGAAGACACCTTCGAGAGCTGGCAGTACCGTCAGTTCACTTGGGGCGTTTTGCCAGGCTGGTTCGACAAATGGGACATCGGCGACCCGAAGTTTGCGCGCCAGCAGGGAATTATCGCAAGACTGGCAAGGGTTCGCCGCGCTGCCGAGGAGTTCATGGTCTATGGTTCTCTTGTGGACGAAGTGCGTTTCATAGACGAACCTCCGACACGCGAGTACGCGATGAACTACCTGTGGCGTCCTAGGGAATGGATTGACAAGGTTCATATGCCCGATCTGCACGGCATGGTCTGGCACAGCCGTTCGGGGACGTCATGCGCTGTGTTCGTGGCCAACGCATCTGCAGAGGCGCGGCGCGTAAGATTCCGTGCGCCGTGTTCGGGACTTAAGCCTGTTGTGCTTGCGGAAACGGCGGGTGTCTCGTATTCCGAGTCCGGTGACGTTGGAGAGGTCGGGTTGCCGCCTCATGGCATTGCGTTTCTGCGGGCGGACCGCGGGAAGGGAGGTAGACGGTGATCGGCAGACGTACGTTCATTGGTTCGGCAGGCGCGTTCGTCGCCTCGAGCAAGGTCGCGGCGCAGTCTGCCGCCGTGCAGTACATTGGCAAGGAGCAAATGCGCTTCGGCGTCCTTGCAGACATACACATTGCTACTGCGAAGCAGCAGCCGATTTTCGAGAAGGCTCTCAGGCAGATGGACGAATGGAAGGTCGACGGGGTCCTCGTCAGCGGAGATCTGGCGGACTATGGCCTGGAGCAACAACTGCAGCTTGTTGCCGACACGTGGTTCAAGGTCTTCCCCGACGGGAAGGGGGGCGATGGACGTCCGGTGGCGAACCTGATGCATTACGGCGACCATGACATGGGCGGGCATTGGTACTGGGATATGGAGGAGGCGAGAAAGGCGTGGCCATCTGAGGAGGAGCGCAAGCGTGGTATAATCTGCTATGGCGACCGCAAGGCGATATGGGAACGGTGCTTCAGGGAGCCGTGGGCTCCGATTCAGCTGAAGACAGTA
Organism: uncultured Verrucomicrobiota bacterium; assembly: GCA_946631345.1. GTDB lineage: Bacteria > Verrucomicrobiota > Kiritimatiellia > RFP12 > UBA1067 > UBA1731. The sequence continues at coordinate 2,675 of CAMPAA010000119.1, read as the reverse complement.
AAGGGCTACGACTTCGTCCTGGCGCACTTCACGAAGGGAGAACCGACCAACAAGTGGGGACACAACACGCCGGGGCTTGAAGAGTTCTTCGCGGCGCACAAGTTTGATTCGGCGAAGCCTTTCTTCTATTCGCAGCACCGCGTTCCTCGCGGCACGGTGCTCGGGCCAACTGCAGCGAACCTTGACGAGGGCAAAAGTACCGCGTTGTTCTCAAAGTATCCAAACCTTGTCGCGTTCTGTGGGCACTGCCATGTCTCCGCCTCGTTTGAAAAGAGCATCTGGCAGGGTTCGTTTACATGCGTACAGGTGCCGTCGCTTCTCTACTGCTGCACGATGTGCGGACGCGAAAACGGCTACACGACAGTCGACCGTCCGCCGATCCCGCCGTATCAGATGATGCCTCAGCACAGGCAAAGCGGGCTCACGCACCAGGGGCTTCTTTGCATCGTGGGTACGAAGGCCCTGTCGATTCGGCGGTGGGATTTCGAGGAAGGGAAGCTGCTCGGACCGGATTGGGTGGTTCCGTTTTCAAGTTTCACACAGAAGCCCGTAGAGCGCCCGTACAACTACGAACACCGTACCGGTCTGGTCAAGCCGGTGGAGTTCGCCGCCGGAGCAGAGAAGAAGTTCAAGATCGAATTCACTAAGGGTACGGATCGCGGCGGAAACAAGCATGACTTCTTCACGGTATCTTTTCCGCCGGCCGTGAATGGACTAGAGCGAGCGGACGACTACGAAGTTTCGGTGGAGCTGCAGAAGGGCGACGTGGAGCGTTGCCTCGTAGCCAAACGCGTGTACTCTCCGAGATACATGTACGGCGTCGAGAGCGAGACCGTGCCTGTTTCCTGCAACTTTGCCGTTGAAGAGGTGCCTCCTGGGTGGCTTGTGCGTTTTGTAGCTCGTCCGGTAACAGCGTTTGGCGTTAAGGGGGAGCCTATTGCGACGCCTTGGGAATTTAGGGCTTGGGGAAAGACTGCGAAGGAAGCAGCGGAAATCTCCCGCGAAATGAAGGCTCCGAGGAAGTAAAAGCGTTATGTCGAATATGTTTCTTTTCTTCGCATCCCTGCTTGTCCTGCATATGGACATGAATTCAATTCGGATGCGCAGGGATGCCATTGTTGATCACTTGCGGGAAGCCTCGTCAATGGGCTATAATGCCGTACTGTGGGAGGTTGAGGACAAGATAAAGTGGGAAACCTGTCCGGAATGCGTCCATCCCGAGGCATTCTCTAAGCGGGAGTTCAGGGAAATCCTTGCAGAGGCCGAATCGCTAGGCCTTGAGCCGATTCCACTTATGCAGACCTTTGCACATGCCGAGTACATCCTTTCGCATGAGAAGTACAGACCTTGGCGAGAGGTCGACGCTAACCCGACATGTTATTGCGTCTCGAAGTTGGAGGTGCGCGAGTTTCAGAAGCGCTTTCTTTTCGAATATCTGGATCTTTTCGGCCCAAGCGTCAAGAACTTCCACCTTGGCGCTGATGAGGCCCATGCATTTGGCACTTGCCCTGCATGTGTGAAGCGCGACAAGTTCGAGCTCTTCATGGAGCACCTCGACGGTCTTGCATCCGTTCTGCGTGAACGTGGCATAAGACCAGGAATCTGGTGTGATATGATGCTTACGGGCAAGTTGAGTGATGCGCAGATAGATGCCCAGGTCAACAAGTTCCCTAAGTACCTTACTGCATGGTATTGGGACTACTACTACGGCAGCGAGGAGAAGAATCTGTCGTATTGGGCGGGACGTATCGACCACCTCACGGAAAACGGTTTCTCGGTGATTTTCGCACCCGCGACCGCCTCTTGGGGTGATAGCCCGTTCCTGCCCATGTATGGGAAACACTCCGACAATGTCGCGGCGGCGGCGGAGTTGACGCGGCGTAAGAATCTGCATGGCCTCTGCGTAACGTCGTGGTCGGTACATCTTTCGCCGAAGCGACTGCAGTATCCGCTCTGGGAACTTGCGGCTCAAAGGTATCTTGCACCCGGTGATTCTGTCGAAAAGGACTTTTCCGCAATTCTCGTTCGCCGCCTTGGCACGGATGACATCCAGATGATGAAAGACATTACGTCGTGGTTCCCTTCTCTTATTCCATTCGATTCGCGCTTTGGCACCTGCGCGGCAAAGTGGGCGCGCCCTATTGCAGGGACGGCGAAAGACGGCATTGAACGCTACAGGCGTGAGGAGCCGGACTATGTGCCGCCCTTGCCGTGTGAAATAGAGGCGAATTTCGCTTCGGTGCGAAAGGCGCTTTCCAAAATGGAGACAAAGTCCTCTGACTTGCGGATGGCACCTTTCATATCAGGTGCCAGATTGGCGATAAGACATGCCGAGACAATTGCCGACGAGTTGGGCGGGAAGGTTCCGGTGAGGTTCCCCGAAGAGGAGTCCAGACGGTTCTTTGGCATAGAGCAGAGCGCGTCATCCGCTGCCTTGTCCTCCAGCCTTGTGTGGATGCCGCTTGCTGGGGAAGGTGGGAAGTTTGCTGAAACAGCCTCTGTAAACCAAAAAGGACGCTGATGTCGGTTTTTGGGAAACTGCCGCCGTCCGCACCGAATGTCGAGAAGGGGGCGGAAAGGGTGTTTCGCGGCATCTAAATATGGCTTTTTGAGTCGCAGGGTGCGACAGGCGAAAGTGGCAGGGTGCGATAGCGCGATGTTGCAGGGTGCAACAT
>CAMPAA010000118.1 GCA_946631345.1 uncultured Verrucomicrobiota bacterium | reverse complement strand
TCCGCTACGGCGACGGCACCGTGTACCACCCAGGCCAGTCGTTCGTGTTCAACGCGGCCTACGCGGTGAACGTGCCGGGGCCGGACGGAAGGCCGGTCAAGCAGCTGATCCTCGATGCCGTGTACACCCAGGTGCGCACAGTGAGCCTCACCACGGACGCCAACGGCGGCACCATCGACCCGACCGTCGCCGTGACGCTCCCGCTCGCCTATCCGCACGCGCCGGAGCTCATCACCAACATCACCGACACCGCCCGCACCGTATCCGGCATGAGAAACAACGCCTACGGCAAGCTCAGCGACGGAAAGGGCTACTCATGCGTGGTGAAGGATGCCGACGGCAACGACGTGGAGCTGGATTTCCTCGGTTGGAACACGGCGGCCGACGGCACCGGCACGCACTTCGCCCCCGGCCAGTTCGTGGGCGTCGATACCGTGGATGCCCTCAACGGCCACAACGTGCTCTACGCCGAATGGGCCGTGCCCGTCTATTTCGACAAGAACAACGAGGATGTGGAATGGCCGCACGACGTTTGGCAGGCGAAGTGGGGCGACAAGTACGTGTTCGACGAGTCGCGCAACCAATACGTGCAGATCACCACCCTGAACGGATACGCCACCTATCCGAACATCGTGCGCGACTCCTCCACCGAGAACAAGATGTTCGCGTTCTGGTCCACCGAGCGCTACAAGGACGATTCGCTGCTCACGCCGTTCGACTTCGAGAACACCCCGATCACCGGGCCAACCACGCTCTACGCCATCTGGACCGACTTCATCGAGGTGCCGTTCCACCCTGTGGACGCCTCCGGCGCAACGCCCGTGGTGCGCGAGGACTGGTACAGGGAGGTTTCGGCGGGCGTCACCAACAGGGTGATCCGCGTCGGCAACGAGACGAACGTGATCTTCGACGACGACCATGCCGACTTTGTGACGCCGACCGGCTGCATCTACGCCTATGTCTGCCTTGCCGACAGCGTGGCGCACATTTCGGAGAAGACGAGGATAAGCCGGCTTTACTACAACCTCTCCGCGCTGACCACCTACGTGGAGTACCCCGACGGCACCACGGCGCCCATCCCGTCCGGCATGGAAATCTACTTCGTCTATTTCACGGGCGAAAGGCAGGTGGATATCGGCTACCGCGTGATGGGGACGACTTTCGAGTCCAAGGCGCCAGCCAGCCCCGGACCGACCTCTGTCACCGTTGGTACCGACGCCACCAACATGGCGGACATCGTGGTCGCGCCTAACGCCTACGTGCCCGGCCACGACCACTACGCGTTCGCGATCGGCGAGACGAACGCAACATCCGCCTCGCAGCTGCGCATCATCACCCCCGCCAAGGAGATGGATAACGACCGCCCGCAGCTTCAGGTACGCAACACCTGGCGCGGATTCGAGTATTCCATTGACGGCGGCACGACCTGGGGCTATTACGGCCACAACGCCCAGCTCTACGTGCTCTACTTCGACTCCGTCCCGACGATCATCAACCTTACTGAGCGCACCGTCGGCACGGAAGACGACATGACGAACAGGTTCGAGTACGTCATCGCCATCACGCAGGTAGTGACGACGGTGACGAATAAACAAACGCGTTTCATCGAAACATCAAACACTTCCAGGCAATATGGTTATTGGGGGAACAAAAATGACTACCCAGAGCACTACACCTACGGAGGTAATACATATTACTTTGGCGCAAACGGCGAAAATTGGGGTTCTTGGTCCTCGACCACGCGTTTGTCGCACGATGTGACCTCGCAGATATCCATTGTCACCAATATGCTATTGAATGGCGCAACGGAGTCGGTTACGTTGTTCACCGACATAATCGATCCGGGCAACAATACATGGTCGGATGGTGGATATGAAGCCGACACCCGTACTGAATCGGGATGGTTCGGATCCACAACAACTTATTTGCAACTTACGCAGACACGGTTGAGAATTGTCACGACAAATATTCAATATCTGGTAATCACCCAGCGTCCCGTCGAGGGCTTTGCAACCTCGAACGACACGGGCGACGGAGAGTACGTCTATCGGCAGACAGCGGCGGCGGCGAACGCGACGTATGGCGTGACCTACACCAACACGCGCGAATCCTTGCCGGTGGAGCTGCATGTGGCGTTCGCGCAGAGCGGTGCGATCGACCATGTGGACAACGCCTGGCGCACGGAGGTCGCGGGCGATTACACGCTGACGGTTCCGCTCAGCGAGGAGGGTGCGTTCGAGGATGCGCTGGAGAAAACCAATGTCATCCTGAAGGCGCAGGCTGCCGACCGCCGTTTCTTCGGGGCATACTACGGCAAGGCGGTGGAAAGCGACCTTGCGGACGAGAACAAGGTGGCGCTGAAGGGCCCCGTCACGTCCATCGGGTTCGTGAAGAAGCCTGACGCCGACTGGTACCGCCTCTGCCTCAACGGCGACGCCTCGCTTGAACTTGGAGACTACGGCATCTACTATGTATATGGCGAGATTCCGTCCATCCGCTACGTGAAGGAGGGCGCGAACGGCGCGCTCACGGAGCTCGCGAAGATCGAGTACGTAGGCAATCCCGTGAAGATGAACGGCGCAGCTGCCGCGCAGGGCGAGGCGCTTGACGTGCCGGTGGACGGCACGCCCGTCACGGTCGCGGCGGGCGGCAGCACCGGCTTCCGCGTGCCGCTTTCCCTCGACGGCGTGGCCACCGCTTCGCTGAACTACTACGCGCTCGCGGCAGGCCCGGCTTCCGCTACGGCGACGAATGCCATGGACGCGGTGACATGGGGTTCATCGCTCCAGATGAAGGTCGCGGAGAACGGTCTGCTCAAATGGAGCGTGGACGGCGCGACGTGGGGCGACTTCAGCGGGGCTTCGGCTTCGATATTCGTGATCTACAAGGAGAAGGGCTACGACCTGACCATCTCGGTGGAGGCGCTCGCCTCGGCGGCGGACCGCGCGGCGGACGTGTTTACCTTGCTGGTATCCTCCTCGAACCTCGTCGCCGGCACGGAGTATGTGGTGAGCGGCTACGCCCCGGGCGGCACGCCGATCGGTTCCATGGCGGCGACGGCCTGCGACGATGGCGCCATGCTCACGTTCACCGTCACCGGAGGGAGCCGCATCGCAATCCAGTCCCTGCCGAACAACGACTGGCCGCGCGCCGACGGGTTCGGCACCGAACCCAGGGTATACACCCTGCGCGAGCTCCTGCCGGAAGGCTATGCGCTCACGAACATCCTCATAAACGGTGCCGCGCCGCTTTCGCAGGTGCAGGTCGAGAACGGCTCCGTCACGTACATGGACATGGACAAGGTGGTGGAGCTGACCAACATCAAGCGCTACGAGGTCACGTTCAAGGACGAGGACGGCACGGAGCTGGAGGCGGCACCCTACTGGTACGGCACCAAGGCGGCGGATATCGACGCGCCGGACGATCCAGCCAAGCCGATGGACTCCGTCTACATATACCGCTTTACGGACTGGACGCCGTCCGTGGCGGACGTGGAGAGCGACGCCGTGTACAGGGCGGAATACAGGCAGATCAAGGTTCCGGTGGCTACGCAGCGCGCAAGCGCCACAAACCTCGTCGTTTCGCTGAGCGCGGAGGAGGCGCAGGCGCGGGAAGAGGCGCTTGTCCAGGCGCTGAAGGATGTCGGCATCGACATGGAGGCCCCCGGTTATTCGGAGGAGGCCGCGACCGAAGAGCTGAACAGGCTCGATCCGAACGGTCTCCGCCACTGGGAGAACCTCGTGACCGGCACGTCCACGAACCACATGCTGCTCAGCACGGTCACCATGACGAACAACACGGAGTCCACCATCAGCCTAGTTCAGGATGAGGATCCGCAGGCACCGATAGCCAAGGCGCTCGGATACGAAGTGCTGTACGACCTGAAGCGCCTTTATAATGTGAATGATTCCGCCAACCGCGCGTGGGGCCGCGTGGCAGGACCGGGCGAGACGCCGTCCTTCACCGTGCAGCTGATCGACAGTGATGGCAAGTCGCTTGGTGCCGCCGGCTACTACCGCGTGTGCACGCTGATCATCCCGCAGCAGAATCTCGCGATCACGAACGAGCTTCCGTCCACAAACACCATCGGCGTGCTTGAGGTGAACAGCCCGCTGAAGAACACGATGACCGCCGTGCCGTGGAAGGCGCTGGCGTCCGTTCCAGAGGCGGCACAGCCGGTTGTGGTGCAGAACTACGTCGATGTGGGCCAGCTCGAGAACGGGGACGTGATCAACGCCCTGGACGAGGAGGGCACCTATCAGCAGTGGACGCTGGTGGACGGCAAGTGGCAGAAGGCGGCGGCGACCGCGCGCGAGGTGAACGGCATGATGAAGACGATCATCACGCCCAAGGCCGAGAACCGCACGCTGGATCGCGGCGGCGCGACCTGGGTGTCGCGCAACGGAACGGACAAGCCGTACTTCCTCATCGGCCAGTACTCCGGCGAACCGGTGGAGATTACGGTCGAGGGCGGCACTACTGCCAATCCAGGCTGCACTATGATCGCAAACCCGTGCCTGACGGCAATCGGAGTGAACGACCTCGGCTGGGGCGGCAACCCTGGTGCGGATGATGTGATCGAGATACCCAGTGAGAGCAACAGGCCTGTTCGTCTGCTGTGGCGCAGCGGAAAGTGGGGGTACAACGATGCGACGCGAATTGTGTTCGATCCGGTTACGCGCCGTCCTACGGTGCCTTGGATAACGGATGTAAAGATCCAGCCCGGTGTCGGGTTCTGGTACTACCGCCGCGAGGCTGCTCCGTTCACCCTCACGATTGAAGTGGACAATCTGGACGACTGAATGCCGAACTGGATAAACTGAATGAAGTGTCCTGTTTCCATATTGTCGATTCGTTTGATCCTTCTGCGGTTGGCGCTGCTTGTCTGTGCGGTCGCGCCCATTGCGTCATCGGCAGCAGATGGTGATGTGGAGGTTCTCTGGTGGCTGGTGGGCGACCCGTCCGATCAGTCGTCGATGGGCAAAGTGCCCATAACCACGTTCCATGAAGGGGTGAAGACCGCCGCCGAGATGGGAGTTACCGATGCGCGCGTACGCGTTGTCGGTACCGATACCTATCTTGATATGCCCTATGCCGACCCGGACGGAACATACCCCCAGCCGGCCGTCGGCGTGCCTATGCAGTTCTATGCACTCGTCGATGAAGTGTACAGATCGCCTGAATACAGTTTTGCCATCGAGCTTGGCAACTACGACTATCAGTCCGGCACGTGGACCATGATTGCGACATCCGAGGCGGCTTCGTACACCGACCTGGCGACCGATCATTCCATCGGCACCTGGGCGGACATTACCTCGACAATGGCGCATGTCTGGCAGCCCACAGCGTACACGGTGCCTGAGCCGACCAGCGGGCTGCTGTTTGTCGTCGGCGGTGCGCTTCTGGCGCTTCGCAGAAGGAGACGCGTTCTATGAAGGGCGGGGCGGCCGATCCCGGCGAACTTACCTGGCGCGACCATGCCATAGTCTATGTGTTTGGTGCCGGAATCGCGGCGCTTTCGTGGCTGAGCGGCAACAACGCCGAAATTCCGCCTGATCTCTGGGGCGAGGTGGCGGTTGCGCTTGGCATGCGGCCACCGCCCACGATATTTCCTGGGCTTTGGCGGTGCCTCGTGTCGCTGCTGATAGCGCATGCGGGGTTGGATGCCAGCCTTGCGGCCCTGCGCGTCGCAGGCGCGGTTTCGCTTGGCGTGGTGTCGATGATGGCGTTCCGCATCTTCGACGAGGTTCTTCCCGATACGCTTCGCCTGCGGATGCGCCGGAAGGGGTGGAGCCGCCGGATAGTGCGGTTCATCCTGCTTCAGGGGGCGGCGTTCTTCGCGTGCTCCGATCCCGTCTGGCGCGCCGGGCAGATACTCTCGCCGACTATGCTGCTCCTGGTTCTCACGCTCGTTGCGTTCCGCCTGTTCCTGCACACCCTAAACCATCCGCGGCTGAGATACATGATCATGATGTCCGCAGTGCTGGGTCTGCTCACGGCGGAGAGCCCGCTCGGGATTGTGCCTATGTTCGTGTTTCCGCTCATCATGATCGCGCACGCCAATACAGTTGGCGGCGAGCTTGCGCTTCCGCTGGCGAACCCGCTGATACGCGTCATTACGTTCCGGCGCATGTCGGTTGCGTTTTTGGTCGGCCTGGTCCTCATGTTTGCGTCCACCACGCTCTACTTCCGTTGGCATGACGGGCTTGTGGCGCACGGATGGGATTCGTTCACGTACTACATACACTACCTGCACCGCTATGCGCAGCTCGTGATGGGCGCGGCGTCGCCGGTCGGCTGGATATTTGTGTTCGCGGTGGTGATCTTCCCGCTCGTCATGTCCGTGGTGCTTCTGCGGCAGGCGACCGATGACGACAGGTTCCTCATGTATTTCCACGGGCTCTTCTTCGTAGGCGCGGGGCTGCTGGCGTTTCTGCAGTCGGCGGGATGGAAGCCGTTCTGGTTCTGGACCTGGCTCGATTCGCAGGTGCCGGTGAGGTCGGAGTACATGCTGTGCCTGTGCCTGCTTGCAACGTCCATGACGGCGATGATCGCGCTGTGCGTCCTTGGCGTGGAGATATACTTCCGCAACTACCGGCGCATCGCCATGATCCGCTATCAGGATGCCGTCGAGGACATCCCGGAGGCCGAGAGGATCGTCAGGCACTTTCGGTTCATTGACCGCGTCCTGCGCGCGGTACTGATCTACGAGCCGCTCGTCGTGGCTGCGCTTATCGTGCCGTTCAAGTTCACCTCTCCCGAAAGCAGGATGGCGGCGATCGTGAACGCGGGCGCGATGCTGACGGCGGCGGAATGCGGAGACGCAAAGGTGCTGTTCACCGACGGCGCGCTTGACGCCGCCGTGGAGGTTGCCGCCGCGCGGCAGGGGAAGCGGCTCAAGGCGCTGTCGATGATGTCCGGCTCGAAGCCGTACGAAATATACCTGCGTACGCGCGATGCCGCCGACGCCGAGGACCAGGGGATGCTCGCGGTCGGTGCCGCCGACACGCTGCGCACTTGGGTGCGCTCCAAGCCCGAATGTGCCACCAACATCGCGCTCCAGCTCGGTTTCGAGCTTTGGCGGCACGACAGGCTGCCGATGCCGGAATGCGGCGGAATCGTCGCGCGCACCGCCGGTTTCGCTCCGGGTGAGGCGGCAAAGGGGCGCGGGAAGGCGCTTGAGCTTGCCGCTCGGATATTGGAGCTATACGAGCGCAAGGACCCGATGGCGATTGCGAACCGGGACCTGAAGTCGATGTTCATGTTCCTGCAGTGGAGGATCGCGCGCATGTGCAGAATGCGCGCGGACGCTGCGGACAAGGCCGGCGACATGCCCTTGGCGATGGCCGAGAGCGAACAGGCTGATGCGCTCGACAGGGTGAACGTCGCATACGGCAGGATCCGCAAGCAGATGGACTGGGTCGGACAGCAGAAAGGCATGCGACTCACCCCGCGCGAAGGGCTGAAGATCGGACTGGATCGGGCGGATTTCCGTCTTGCGCGGACCTTCGCCCAGCAAGTGCTGGTATCCGACCCGGAAAACACGCGCGCAAACTTTGCTATGGGCATGAGCTATTTCGTTGACGAGCAGTATGGACGGGCGGAGGTGTATTTGAAGAAATGCATCGCGAAAAGCCCAAACGAACCGGCCGCCCTAAACAACCTCGCAATCGTCCAGATGCGCCTCGGAAAGCTCAAAGAGGCTGAAACGAACGCAGCGCGCGCCTTGGAGCTCTTTCCCGCCTCAAAGGAGATCAAGAAGACTTTTGAGCACATTCAACACAAGAGCGGCAAATTATGATACAATACGCCCTCAAATTTCTAACCCGTATAAGAGATGCGCGAATTAGGAAAGTCAATGAAGCAGAAAGCCAAGCAGTTTGTGCTTGTGAGCCTGGCGATGATCGCCGGGTTGGCATTCGCTGGCGGCGCTGATGACACGCTGATCACATTCTCCACCAACGGCGCGGAACCTGATCGCTATGCTGACGGCGAAGTCGTGATGGATGGGGAATGCTATGCGCTCGTCTGGTCGAAGGATGGCGTTTTCGAGGGAGTCAAGGCCGATGGTGCTCCGATTGACTCCAGCGACAGGGTGGTGCTCGTGGCCGCAGTCGCAGAGGATGGGCATTGCCCTGAGGTTGTGTTCCAGGTCTCCGCAGCGCGTGCGGCGGAGCTTGACGGCGGCAAGTACGGCGTGCTGCTTCTTGATACGCGCATCAGGCGCAAGGATGGATCGGTGGCTCCGCGCGGTACTCTGGGCGGTAATTTGGCTATGGTCAACGGCTTCGGTACGGTGGCTGAGGGCATGAAGGTCGGCTCGGCCGCCCATGCGACCATCAACGAGATTCTCAATCCCGCAGGGCAGGTCGCCAACATGAACGCCGCCGCTGTTGAGAACATGGTGCAGCCGCGCGTCAAGCACATCTGGATCGAGGGCGACAACGTGTTCCTGAAGGTCGAGAACCTCGGCGGATTCATGCGCGTGCAGGGCGGCGGCACTCCCGATTCGGTCGTCACCATGGGCGCGGCTACGCAGGCTGACGGCAAATCTGGCGATGTCATCCTGGTCGCCCCCAAGCTGGGCAGCTCGGGCTTCTACAAGGTGATGCGCAACTGATGGTGCCGAAAAGCCATCTCGCCGCTCTGGCGCTGCTCGTTTCCGCTGGATTCGCGTGCCCGCTGTCCGCCGCCACCAAGGCGGACATCTCGTTCGCGCCTGGCGCATGGAGCACGAACGACTGGATTCTTGTGAAAAGCCCGCGCTGGGAATACATGCATGGTTTCGTCCAGCGCGAGGACGGCATCGAGAACGAGTGCCCCCCGCTTTCCGGCAAGGAGATCTTCGAGCATCACACAAGCAAGGTGTATTCGGCGATGGTGCTGAAGGACCGCGCCGCGATCGGGCAGACGGTGTCCTCGACCATGAGCTTTGACTGGCGGATGGCGCCGCTGATCGTGCTTGCCGAGAATCTGGGCAAGGCCCCTGCGGGCGAGCCAGTCTTCGGCGAGCACTGGGAGATTGTCCTGTTCGACGGGGGCCTGAACGTGTGGCACCATTCCATGCGGGACGGCAAGCCGTTCTGGTACAAGGCCGCCTACCTGAAGGTGCCGTTTGCGAAGGATACTCGCTACACCGTGGAGGTGAAGGTGTCCAAAACGCCCAAGGGCGTGAAACAGATGGTCGTGAAGTGCGGCGGATACGAGATCGGATACGTCGATAACGACCTACCCGATGCGTTCTACGTCGGCATCATAGGATGCGAAGGGCGCAACCGCTTTTACGACTTCAAGGTGCAGTGATCCGGCAGGGCGGCGGATTGAGGGCGGATTGCCCCCAATCCGCCGGATTCGCTCCACGCTACAGCAAATCGATGATTCGCACTCCCTCTACGCGCACTGCGCTTGGATCGGCGTAGTAGCGCAGCATCGTGCGTATGTCATCGCCGCTTATCGACGATG
>CAMPAA010000117.1 GCA_946631345.1 uncultured Verrucomicrobiota bacterium | reverse complement strand
ACGCCGCCGGAAAACTGGCTGTCACCGCCGACGCCGTAGCTCTTGTTGTTCACGAACGTGCAGTTGATCGCGGCATAGCCGTAGCTGAACGCGCCTGCGCGGAAGCAGTCGGTGGAGGTTTTCTCCGTACCATCCTTGGAGCACGTATAGCCATTGTCGTCGAATACGCAGTTGTAGGCGCCGCCGCCGCGCAGTGCTTGGCCGAATTTCGCCCCCCGGCAGCGTTTGAAGAGAGTGCGCACGACCTTCAGCCGGGCTGCGTTGTGGTAGGTCGAGCAAATGCCGCCGCCGGAATAGCCCTGGCAGTTGACGACCGCGCAGTCGACGATTGTGGCTGTCGTGGTGGAGTCGTAGACGACCACGCCGCCGCCGCCGCCGATGTCGTTGCCTTGGGTACCGTATATCGGTACGGAACCATCTTGGAACGTGATGCCTTCAAGGCGCGTTCCCGAGCCGGCTGCGGCGATCCAGACGCAGCGCACGGCGTCGGGGCCGAATCCGTAGGGAAGGTCGGCGTATTCCGCCGTGTCCCACGCGCCGACGATGCGGGTCTTGTCGCGTCCGTCGCGTCCGATGACCGTGAGCGGCTTGTCGATGACGACGCGGTTGGCGGAGGAGTTGCCGGTCACCGTCGTGTTCGTCGTGCCTTGCTCCGCGCCGTAGTCGCCAGGCAGAAGGATGATAGTGTCGTTCGCGGCAGCCGCGTCCACGGCGTACTGGATCGTGCGGAAGGCCGTTGCTTCGGTTTTGCCACCGCCTGCGACGTCTACGCCGTTTGTGGCTACGAAATACTCCGCCGCGCCAGTCATCAGCGGAAAGGCGGCTATGGCTGCCGCCGCTACGATGTTCCTGATCCTGCCGGTTATCTTTACCTGCATGGTCGATTCCCTTTCGTGTGGATTATGGCCCTTCTTATGACCCTTCTGATGCGGCACATTATATCATACGACATCACTGCGCAATGTGCGCCTTGCGCAAAAAAATCCGTGCGCTTTGCGCAATGCCGCTACCCCCCATTGCGTGCCGCAATTGCATTCAGCGTGCTTATCTGTCCGTAAAAGTCAATCTGACAGCGATTTTCTGTATTCGCTCAGGGACATGCCCGTGGTGGCCTTGAATGAACGCCTTAGTGACGAATCATTGCTGTAGCCGCAGCGGGTGGCTATCAGCCCTATCGGCACGGAGTGGTCTGCAAGCAGCTTCTTTGCCGCCTCTACACGCGTGGCGGCGATCTCCTCTCCGATCGACATGCCAACAAAATCCCTGAATCTGTATTCCGCCTGGCGGCGGCTTCCGCCGATCTGCCGGACCACGTCAATTGCCGATATGCCTTCCGAAATGTTCCCGCGTATGAACTCCAGCGCCTTTTTGATTACGTCATCCCTTCGCTTCAACATGCGCGTCGATCCTCGGTGGATGACGTGCAATGCCCCGAACGTCCTGATCTCGTCGCCAACGGCTCCGCCGTTCATGCGCGCATCAAGCATCTCGGCGGCGATGTAGCCGGAGCTTTCGAAGTCCGGCGCAACGCTGGTCAGCGTAGGCGAGGTGTTCTCGCAGATGAGCGAATCGTTGTCGATCCCGATCACGGCGACTTCCTCCGGCACTTTCGTGCGCTGGTTTCTAAGGATGCGCAGCACGATGTCGGCAGTGGCGTCGTTTGCCGCGAGCAGTCCGCATGGATGCGGAAGCGCCGCAAGCCATACTCCGAGCTTTTCGCGGAACGCATCGAAGTCCTCCAGCTCGTCAGGCTGAAACACGCTGAGGCTCTTGCCTTCTGCCGCAACGAGCCTGGAGAAGACCTTGCGCCTGAGGTCGCTCCAGTCGCGCGGCTGAAGATTGCCCACGAACGCATAGTCGGGAAGGCCGAGCGACAGAAGCTCCTTGGCCGCAAGCATGACGGTCTCGGAGGAATCGTGCACCACTCCTGAATATCCGCTTCGCATCCGCGATGCGCGGGCATCACAGAAAACCACCGGATAGCCCCTGAAATCCGCGCGGTGGAAGTTGGCAAGTTCTGTGTATCCGCCCTCCACGATGAGTCCGTCGGGATGCCAGAACTTCAGTGCCGCAGGAACCGACTCGAAGTTGCGCCCGTATTCCGCGACGCAAACCTGCCAGCCGGCCATCTTCGCGTAACGGTACACTCCGGCGAGACGTTCCCGCCAAAGCCTCCAGGGATACTGGAAAAAAAGAACATTCCGCGTCTTCATCTGGCGCTCCCAATCGAAAGCAGCATGAGCGAGAAAAGCGATGCAGTCAATCCCGACACCTGAACCTGAAGCGGCGTCGGCAAAGCGTTGACCGCAAACGTAACGGGGATCCATATCGCCCAGTTCACGAGCAGGTTGGGCAGGACGAGTCCTTGGAAGAATCGCGCAGGCATTTCATCGCGAAAGCGCCGTGCCGAGAAGTCGCGGCCTATCCAGAAATACACCGCGGCCCCAAGCGGAGCGAAGAAGAACGGCGTCCAGACAAACTGGCAGACCGCCGTCTTCACGCACAACGTCAACAAATCGACGCCCGTTCCGAAGATGTGGGCGTTTAACGAAAACATGCAGTCGCTTGCGACTCCGCACAACCCAGACCATGCCGTCTGTGCGGCTATGACGGCGGCGACATGCCTTGGCCTCAAGGACTTCACGCAAACAATGAACATTCCGGGGATTATCCCACAGAACATGACACGGTTCAAGAACGCCGCGAGCCACCCGCTTTCGCGCTGCCACCTGGCAAGCGGCTCCAGAACGGCGGAAACCGCCGGCGATGCGTAATACGCAAGGACGAGGGCTGTCGAAACCGTCCACAGGACAAGCATCGGCAGCCGGTTCTTCTTCACCGCTTCCCAACCGACCATCCATGGACTGTCTTCGCGCATCTCACCCCCACATCCGGCGCATGTGGACGAGCGCATTCCTGAGGTCGTCGGGGGCGACCGGGCGGTGCGGCTCGAACACGCGCAGTATGTCCCGCTTCGCGAGGAACGTGAGCCGGGCGAAATCGACGTTGCCCCACCCCGGCTCCTGATGGTCGTCCTCCGGCCCCTTCACGTCGTTGAGGTGCATCCCGCATATCCACGGCGCAAGCTCGGCGGCGACATGCGCGCTTTCATCCGCCCACAGGTGCGTTTCGCGCACGAGCGCGTGGCCGGTGTCAAACCACAGCCTGAGCGGCGCGCCCTCGAACTCCCGCATCAGCTCCTTCGCCTCGTCCAGCGCGGGGAAGCCTTCCTGCCGCGGCAGGTTCTCGAGCGCAAGCGTAAGCCCCTTCGCCTCCAGGCTCGGACGCAGCCTTTCGAACTCGCGCCTGAACGCATCCAGCAGCTTGCGTCCGCGCTTCACGCGCAGCTTGCGCGCCGTGGTGAAAAGGTTTCCGAAAAGCGTGGTGAGATCGGCGTATCCGGCATGGAACACCACCACCTTAGCGCCGAGATCGGCGGCGCAGGCGAACGTCTTCTCCAGGAGCATGTGCGCAAGCGCCCGCTCGTTCGGATCAGTCGAGCATATCTGGTAGAGCTCCGGGTGGCCGCTCGGCGCGCCGATGGGCACCGGGCAGTAGGCGTGCACGCTCGTCACCGGCATCCTGTCGAGCCTGCTGCGGAAACCCGGCAGCTGCTCCGGCTGCGTGCGGAAGCCCAGCTCCAGCGAATCGAACCCAAGCGCCTCCGCCTCGTCTGCGATGGCCGCGCCGTCGTTCAGGCGGCCGTTGTTCCAGTTTGTGGAGAGCGCAAACCGCACTGTCAGGCTCTGCCGAACGGCTTGGGCTGGGTGAACCTGTTTATGAGCGGAGTGACGGCGTTCATTATCAGTATCGCGAACGACACGCCTTCGGGATAACCGCCGCCGGATCGTATGCACATCGTGAGAAGACCGCATCCCACGCCGAACACGATCTTGCCCTTCGCCGTGGTCGGCGATGTCACGTAGTCCGTGGCCATGAAGCACGCGCCGAGCACCGCGCCGCCGGAGAGCACGTGGAAGAGCGGCGGCACTCCGCCCTTGAAGAACGCGAACACGAACACCGTCGCAAGGAATGACACTGGTATGTGCCATGTGATGACGCGGCGTATCAGCAGATACGCGGCGCCCGCGAGAAGCGCGATCGCGCACGTCTCGCCTATGCACCCGGCGGCGTTGCCGAAGAGAAGGTTCTTCAGCATGTCGAGCTGGGCGGCATCACCCTTCTTGATGAGCGCAAGCGGAGTGGCGCAGGTAACGGCCTCGACAGGGGTCGCCCCCGTCGCAGCCACTGGGTCGCAGCCTGCCGGATAGCTCCACGTGGTCATCGCGCCGGTGAACGATATCAGCATGAACGCACGCGCCGCGAGCGCGGGGTTGAACGGATTGTAGCCGATGCCGCCAAACGCCTGCTTGGCCACGGCTATCGCAAACACGCTTCCGGTCACCGCCATCCAAAGCGGAAGATCCGGCGGCAGGTTCAGCGCCAGCAGAAGGCCCGTCAGGACCGCCGAGAGGTCGCCCACCGTATGTTCGCGCCGCATCGCGGCGCGGCAGAGCGTCTCAGTGACTATGGCGGTCGCAACGCACGTGGCGATCAGCCACACGGCACGTAGACCGAAGAACCACACGGCGCATCCAGCCGCCGGCAGCAGCGCCACGATCACGTCACGCATCATCGAGCGCACGCTGTTGTCGGCGTGCGCGTGTGGGGAACTTGATAGGATCAGCTTCATGGAATCACGTACCTCATGTTGTCTGTTTCCGCCGCATCACGCGGTCTTGGCCTTCGCCTGCGCCGTCGCCTTCTCGCGCGCCATGCGCGCGCGGATGGCCGCCTTCGCGCGGCGGCAGTTCTGCGTGATGTCGCGGTACGCCGGGCAGCTGAACGAACACGCCCCGCACTCGATGCAGTTCATCACGCCGCGCTTCTCGGCGTCCGCGATGTCGTCCGACTCCACGGCGCAGGATATCGCCGCGGGGTTCAGGCTCATGGGACACGCCCGCAGGCACGTGCCGCAGTTGATGCATGCATGGGAGGAGTACTGGAACACGCTCCGCTCCGTAAGGAGAGTCAGCCCGGACGTCGTCTTCGTGGTGGCGATGCCGAGATCGGCAACGTTGAACCCCATCATGGGGCCGCCCGAAAGCACCTTGCGCACGTTGTCCTTCGCTCCGCCCGCGAACACGATCATGTCCTCGTAGCGCGTGCCGCATGGCGCAAGAACGTTCTTCGGGCTGGCGATGCCGTCGCCTGTCACCGTGGTGACGCGCTCAATGAGCGGCTTGCCGAGCGTCACGGCATCGGCGATAGCCGCAACGGTGCCGACGTTCTCCACCACGCACCCGACGGCGATCGGCAGCCCTCCCTCCGGAACGATGCGCTTCACCGTCGCATATATCTGGTGCTTCTCGCTGCCCTGCGGATAGAGTACGGGCAGCACCACTATCTCCACATTGCCGCTGATGTCCGCAAAAGCCTTCTCCATCGCGGCGATGGCCTCCGGCTTGTTCTCCTCGATCGCTATGCGCACCGCAGGGCCGTTCAGTATCTTGCGCATGATCTCCACGCCTGTGCGGATCCTGTCGGCATGTTCAAGCATCATGCGGAAGTCGGCCGTGAGGTACGGCTCGCACTCCGCGCCGTTCAGGATCAGATACTCGCAGTGCTTGTCCGGCGGCGGATTCAGCTTCACGGCGGACGGGAACCCTGCGCCGCCCATACCGCAGATGCCGGCATCCTCCACGCGCTTGAGCAGCTCCTCGCGCGAGGCGGCGGCCCAGTCCAGCGGCGGCATGTACGCCGTCTCGCCGCTTGGATCGGTCTCGAGCACCACTGCCGGCGCATAGCCGCCGGCCGCGCCCTGCCGCAGCTCCACGGCCTTCACCGTTCCGCACGCGCTCGCATGGACGTTTGCCGAGATGAACCCGCCCTTTTCGCCGATGAGCTGCCCTTTGACAACCTTGTCGCCAGCCTTCACCAGACACTTGGCCGGTGCGCCAAGATGCTGGCTCATGGAGATCGAAAGCGTCGCAGGGAGCGGTATCGCCTCAATCGCCCTGTCGCGCGCAAGATCCTTGTGGTACTCTGGATGCACGCCGCCGTGGAACCGGAAACTCGATTTTACCGTTTTCATTGTCGCGCATTATACCATAAACGGCACCTTGCCCTCAACGCGCCACCGGAAAGTTCGTCTCTGACGGAATCCGCGTCAGTGCGCAGACCATTTGCGCAGCACGTCGCAGGCCGGCTTGCCGTAGATGACGAATCCACGGTCCTTGGAGGGGTCGGTGCTGTAGTGCGGGCGGTTCGTCTGAGTCTCGTCCCACTTCCACCACGAAAGCCCCATCCAGAACGGCAGACCGGAGAATGTGGAGAAGACAGCCTCCATGTAGTTCGCCTGCTCAACCTCGTCGCGGATGGATTCCGTGATGTAGTCCCACGGGATCACCGCATTGCCGCGACAGCTGCGGGTGCCGATCTCCGTGAAGAGGATCGGCTTGCCGCCGAACGCCTTGGATACGTCCGCCATCAGCTTCCTGCGCGGCGCGAGGTGACTCTTCATCGTCTCAAGCGATATCGGCGCGAGCTTCGGCCAGTCGGCGCGTTCGCACTTCGGCGCGGCCGGCGGATAGGTGCTGATCGCGAGGAAGTCGAGCTCGTTCAGCCATGAAAGCCCCCTCACCTTCTTGGCGTCGATGGTGGTGAAGTCGTCGTTCGAGACCTGGTGGTCGGTGAACTCGTATGTTATCGGGCCGTCGAAGCGTTCGCGGACGAACGCGATTGTCTTGCGCCACTCGTCGGCCTGCCGCGTGGTGCCGCTGTACTCGGCGCCGATGATCATCGCCTCTACGCCGTGGCGCGTGGCGAACTCGGAGAAGTACGCGAGGCACTGGCGCAGGGAATCGAACCACTCGCCCCAGTAGTTGTTGGTGACGCCCTGTATCTGCTGCTCGTCCTTGTCCGGGAAGTTGACCCGGCCCATCCAGGACGAATCGAGCGTGGTGAGGCACGGCTTGAGCAGGATGTGCAGGCCCTGGCGGTGAAGCTCCTTGACTATGGCGCCGAGCTCCTCCTCGCCCGACGACCAGTCGAAGTCGAGGAACGTGCGCCTGCTGTAGAACGCCTCCTGGCAGAAGTGGGTGTTGAGAGTTACCCAGTTCGCTCCGGCGGCCTTGATCTTCGCCGCCTGCGCGAACACCTCCGGGCGCGAGAAGTAGCCGCGCCTCGCAAGGAACCCAAAGTTAACGCTGCAGTGGCGGGTGGTGAATATCGGATGGTTGCGGAACCGTTCAGGGATGCTGCACGCGGACGGATCGAGCGCCGATGCCTGCACCGTCAGCGCGACGCACGCCGCGCACAGCGCCAGCCGCCTGAGACCTTTTGACTTTTCTGCGTTTTTCATTGTTCACTTTCCTTTCATTTCTACAAGACTGTCAATGGCGCGGCCAACCGCAAGCCGCCAGGCGTCCACCCTGCCCTGGTCCTCCGCCTTCACGATATCCGCGCGCTCGGTGAGCAGCGCTTCGTGCTGCGGGAACGTGCGGCCCGCGGCGCGGTGCCGGGCAAGCTCCCTCTCGAGCCTGTCCATGTAGGCTACATCCTCAAGCCCTTCGCGCACAGCTTCGAGCCGCTTCGTCGGCACAGGCTTGCGGTCTATGCCGCGCCATGCAATGCCGTCGTCGAATCCGTCGCGCGAATCCCATCCGTCGCCCTGCGGGGAGTAGATGGTCCAGATCGCGCAGCCCTCGAGGTCCATGAGGCGGCATTCCCACGGATAGAAGCGGTAGTACGGCAGTATCTTCTGGTTCTGCATGAACCTCTGGCATTCGTAGCTCCACACCTTGCAGCCCTTGGCCTTCAGGCGGCCTATTGTGTCGGGGCCCTCCTTCGGATCGCGGCAACGCCCGCGGATGACCGTCCACATCTTGTAGAATTCGGGCAGCTTCGCCGCCTCGATGTCGTCCATGGTGGCGCCTGTTGGCGGCGGGGTGGAGAGGTAGACAGCCTGGAACCAGAGGTTTGTGTTCCAGTTCCACACCGCATCGCGGCGCGCGGCGGAAGTAGGGATGTCCTTTCGCGCGAACTCGTCGCGGATCAGTCCCTTGTAGACGAAGTCCTCGTACTCGAAGCCCATGTCGAGGAAGCGCTTAGTCATCACCTTGAACCACGGCAGGGAGTTTGGCGTGCCCCATCCTATCACAAAGCGCATCCCCAGCTCCTTGGCGCGCCTGAGGAACGCCTCGTTGCCGTGCAGAGCCACGTCGTCGTCGAAGTCGTGCTCCGGGTCGCGCTTCGCCTTGCCTTTCTTTGCGCTCCAGTAGTATCCCTTGTCGCGATTCTCCTTCATGCCGTACTGGTAGCGGTGGTGCTGGGTCCAGGCATGGGTAACGTGGTAGTCGTGCATGAGCTCCATCAGCGCGACTTCGTCCTCGTTGAACTGGAACGGCCCCCAGAAGAAGCTCTTGATCGGCCATTGGCGCGTTTCCGGAAGCGTGAAGCGCCAAACGTTTGCGCCGAACGCAAGCGAACGGTCTGCGATGCGCAGCTCCGTCATCGGCTTGAACGACAGCCGCGAGTCGTAGCGGCCGGCAGGAACGCCGCGCGAGTTGAACACCACCCACACGCGCACCGTCTTTCCCGGCGACACCGTCACCACGTTGCCCGCCGCCCGCACGAGCGGCGCGGTTATCACTTCGCCCTCGATCCTCACGAACGGCTCCGTGTATATCTCTACGCTGTCGGTGCGGAAGTACGGCTTGCCCTTCGCGTCCACGGTCTCCGGCCAGAGGCGGAGATCGAGCCGCGCGCCGCAGAGCAGCCCGTGCAGGTCGAGGCAGACGGCCTCACGCTCGTTCCCTGCCTGCTCGAAAAGAAGCGGGCGCGGCATTGTTGACGCATCCTCCGGCGGCAGATCGTCCGGGCTTCCGACCTTCCAGAGGTCGTCCCTCCACACGGCGTAGGCGTACTGCGACGCGAACTTCTCGAATCCCGCCGCCAGCGCCAAGAGCTCCTTGGCCTCTTTCTCCGGCACGGGCTTCTCGGCGGCGATCTCGGCCGCGAACCGCCTCTCGAACGCCAGGTACGCATCCTCCATCTGGCGCACGCCGGCGATGGCCTTCACGTGCAGCGGATGCTTCGAGCGCGCGAACGACGCCGTGCCGCCCTTCACCTCGTCGAACCGCGCCCGCGCCTCGCCGTAGCGCCGGTAGAACCGCTTGCGGAACGCGTCCTTTCGGTAAGCCTCGCCCTCCGCTATCAGCTTTGCCGCCCCTTCGCCGTCCGGCGCGGCGAAGAGGAGCTTGGCGAACCTTCCGCGCTGGCCGTGGCCCGACTCCTTCAGAACGGGAGTCGTGCCAACGCCGCGCTTCGGCTCGTGCACCGTGCGGCAGAACCTGATGCCGAAGAAGTCACCCGCCACAGGCCTGTCGACCGGTATGCCCTTGAACGGGAACTTCCACTCGAACGTCCAGCGGTCGCCGTAGCGGCTGGACGTTCGAGTGGAAGTTCCCGTTCAAGGG
>CAMPAA010000116.1 GCA_946631345.1 uncultured Verrucomicrobiota bacterium | reverse complement strand
AGGCTACGGCACAGACCTTTCTCGGAATACCGCCCGCACAGCTCGACCCCGCCCAGAAGGTCGGCCTGGCACGATTCTTCTCCAACGTAAAGATAAAGGGTACGCGTGAATGGAAGGAGGAGATCGTATATGTGGACGGTGCCGACCGGCGCGGCGAACTCTGCAACATGCTGTTCGACGAACGAAGGCGGCAGGTCGCAGACGCTTTCCTGAACTGCGTGCGCGGCTGGATGTTCGGCCCCGGCTCCACCGCCGGAAACGACTCCTGCGAAATGCGACTCAAGGACATTCTGCGCGGCATCGTGCTCTCGGCCGAGTATGCGCGCGGCTCGGTTACGGGTGGATTCCCCGTCCGTCGGCTGGATGCCGAAGTCCTGGACGACGCCTTCTGCACCCTGAGCGGAAGCACGCGCAACTACCAGTCTCCGGCACCGGAACCATTCACGTTCCTGCCGCCTGACCGCCCGACGGTCTGCATTGAGGACGGCTCCATATCCAGCGGCTTCCTGTCGCTGTTCGGGCGCCCCGCCCGCGACACGGGCCTGCTGGACGAGCGCGGACAGGAGGTGACGGCAAAGCAGCGGCTATACCTGTTCAACTCAGGCAGGCTCCACCAGCAGCTCGGGAAAATCGTGGCTCCGCCAGGCAAGCTGCCTGACGGTACGCGCAACCCGATGTATCAGCTCCCATTCCCCAAGAGGGTGGACGACCTCTACTGGCGACTGCTCGCGCGCCCTGCCATGCCTCACGAACGCCAGCTGATCGTCGGCCTCTGGCAGAAGCGTGGAGGCGGAAAGCGTCGGGACGTCAGACCGTTCGAGCTAATGCGCGATGTGGCGTGGTGTCTCGTAAACTCCAAGGAGTTCCTCTTCAGGATCTGACCATGAAACCAGCGAAAAGCGTTGTCGAAATCTGGCTGTGGGGCGGCCCAAGCCAACTTGAGACGTTCGACCCGAAGCCGAACGCCACCCGCGACTACAACGGCGGGCTGAAAGCCATTCCCACCAGCGTGCCTGGAATGGAAATACACGAATGGTGGCCAGAGCTCGCAAAATGCGCGCAGCTGTACTCCGTGATCCGCAGCATGACCCACTCGCAGTTTGGGCATGAGAGCGCAACATACCTGATGCAGACCGGACGGCTGCCAGGCGGCGGCGAGGTTTGCCCAGCCATCGGCACGGTGATTGCGCAGGCAAAACGCAAGTCATACACGGGCGATCTGCCGCCATCCGTGATTCTCACGCGGGCAAAGGGCCGATTCAGCGAAATCGGCTTTCTCGGGCCTGACGCCGCACCGCTCGTCACCGGCGGCAATCCAAACGCCGCCCGCTTCGCTGTTGACGGCATAGTGCCACCCAGCGGCCTTACGCCCAAGATGGTGCAGAACCGATTCGACCTCCTCTCAGAACTCGATGCATGGAGGCCGTCCTCGGCCTGCGCCGTCAACGCCGCACAGGCGGCTGCGTTCAATGCCGCAGGCAAGGAGGCGCGGCGCATCGCCGAAGGCGATGCCGCCAAGGTGTTCGATCTTTCCTTGGAACCGAGCGATCTCCGCGACCGCTATGGCAGGACGGAGATAGGCCAGTCCCTCCTCGCCGCGCGGCGGCTGGTCGAATATGGCGTGCCGTACATCACGGTCAACGTCCCTGGGTGGGATTCGCACAAGCGTCATTTCGAGACGATGAAGCGAAAAAGCGGAGAGACCGATATCGCCGTATCTGCGTTCCTGACGGATCTCAAGGCAAAGGGTCTCCTCGATTCTACAATAGTGTGGATGGGCGGCGAATTCGGGCGCACGCCGAAAGTCGGCTGGGATGCTCCGTGGAACGGCGGCCGCAACCACTACGCACGGTGCTTCTCGACTCTCGTGGCCGGAGGCGGATTCAAGGGCGGATGCGTGGTTGGAGCATCGGACGAAACGGCCAGCAATCCGATAAGTAGACCGGTATCACCGCAGGATTTTCTCGGCAGCATCTACGAGCTGTGCGGAATAGACCCGGAAGGTCTGCTTCCGAACACAGCCGGGAAGAAGATGCCGATCCTTCCGCCACCATCGAAAGAAGGCCGACTTAAGGAGCTATACGCATGAAGCATTCCGCTCTTCTCACCTCTGCGCTGATCTTGGCCGGCGGCATGTGCCTCTGTGCAGCCGATCCTTACGCCGGATACATCTACCCGGCGGGAATACAGGCAGGCACAACCAACCGGCTCATAATCGGAGGCCAGAACCTGTACGCCGTGCGAGACGTTTATTTCAGCAACCCTGGCGTAAAAGTCCTAAATATCGAAAAGGTTCCTGCGTTCGCCCCTCCGACCGGGGCGCAGCGCAAGCACCTGAAGAACTGGCTGGACGGAATAGCCGCAGGGCGCATTGATGAGCCGCCGAAACCGAAAGACCCGCATATCAACGAATGGCGGTCGAACGTATGGTGGCAGGCCCTGAACACCCTTGATGCCGGCAAACTGGCGATCGTCGAGCATTATCTGAACACGCCATTGAACTCGCTTCAGGCATCGCCATCTCTTCGGCAGATGGTGCTGGTGACGGTCACGGCCCAGGCAGACTCGAAACCGGGATGGGGCAGTTTCTCGGTCTGGGGAGGCAACGGAATGTCCGCCCCGCGCCCATTCGAGGTGTCAGCGCTGCCGCGCGCCGCCGAACCGCTGTACGTGCCGCCGCACCGTGCGCAACCGGCGCCGGCCACAGTCAACCTTGACGGAGAGGGCTACATGCTCGATGGCCAGATCATGCCAGGCTCCACCGACACCTTTCTGCTGAACCTAAAGGGCGGCCAGCCATATTCCTTTGCCGTGACCGCACGCGAGCTGCAACCATACATCGGCGATGCAGTGCCTGGATTCTTCAACCCGATAATCACCCTGAAAAACATGGACGGCGAAAAGGTTGCCGTGGCCGACGATGCCGCCCGCTTCCGTCCTGACCCCACAATGTCGTTCACGCCGGAGAGGGACGGCTGCTACCGGCTGGACATCCATGATGTGCTATACCGTGGCCGCGCCGACTTCATATACGCCATAGCCGTCGCAGCGTCGGATAGGCACAGTGCAACGGCCTCGCCCAACGCCACGGAGCTCGCGCCAGTGCCGGACGGAGTCGTGGCGACACCAGGAGGAACCTCGTCAAAGACCTTCACCGTGGACTCCCCCGGCCCACGCATCCTTGAGGTGACCGCCCGGCGCAGAGGCTCACCGCTCGACGCAGTCCTGACCCTGCGGAAGTCGCCGGGAGGCCCAATCCTCGCCCAATGGGATGACGTAACAAACACCGTGTTTTGCGGCACCATTCCCCAGAGCGAATGCGACCCGATAGGGCGCTACGACTTCCATGAGGCAGGCACCTACGTAGCCGAGATAACCGACCGAACCGGACACGGCGGCGACGATTACGCATGGTGGCTTGAGGTGCGCCGTCCTACTCCTGGCTTCGCAGTGTACTCCACGCGCTCCACGCTTCCGCTGCGCGGTGGCGCTCCGCTGAAGGTTGGGTTCCGCATCCTGCGCCGGGATGGGTTTGATGGAGCCGTGGCGATAGAGTTCCCCAGAGGCATCCACGCAAGAAACGCCGTGGCGACCTCCGGGGTGGATGCGGTCACGGCGGATGTCTTCTTCACTGGAAGGCGACCGGAACCAGTTCAGCCGCTGGAACTGTCCGCAACGGCAAGCATAGGCGGGCGCACCGTGCGTATGCCGGTAGTCCCCTGCGACGAATATGAGCAGGCGTTTGCCTGGCGACATCTCGTCCCGGCAAGAAACTTCCTATACAGGGGCGTGCCCGGCGGAAAGCCGGGCACGGGCAGAAAACCGAGCGGGGTCAGGCGTAGGTGAACGTCATGTCGGCGGACTGGATGACCGGAAGCGTTTCACGGCCATCGCCGTCGCACGCCGGATAGCCCGCATCCTTAGGCGACACGCCAAAAAGCCAGTCCGACTTGGAGCCATCGATCTTGATGCGACCGTTGGGCCACATCGTGAGGATTGCCGAAAGAGGCTCCTTCCATGCAATGTTGTTCACCGCGCCGCGATGGGTCTTGACGTACTCGGCGGGATACTTGTCGTGCTTCTTCCCGTAATACTGGTAGTTGGCGCTGTTCACGTCCCAGTAGAGGATGTTGTCGAGCACTCGCAGATGGTCCATGTGCATGTGGCCGTTCATCACGAGCCTAACCGTACCCGGCTTTTTCGTGTTGGCCTCGTTGAAGATACCCTGCACTTCGGCCTTGTTCGTGACGGGGGCGCCACGACCGCGCTCGAAGCTCTGGTGCGACAGCACGATGCAGGGATAGGGCGAACCGATGATCGTTGAGCGCATCCACTCCATCTGCTCTGGCGGGATCCAGTTGATCGTGGAGCCCTTGACTCGCTTGAAGTAGTTGCCGCAGTCGTGATGGATGAACTTGCCGGGTTCGTTGCAGAAGTAGTTCGGGTCGGCTATCACGAAACGGAACCCTCCCTTGTCGAAGGAATAGTGTCCATCCGGCATGCGGTAGGCTTCGCACGTCTCCTTGTACGGGTTTCCGTCCTGATCATGGTTGCCGAGGATGTGGTAACCGGGGATCTTGAAGTCGTTGTATAGCTTGAGATACGCCTTCTGCTTGTCTGAGCGCACACCATGCATGAAGTCGCCGAGATGGATCAGCATGTCGCACCGTTCGCTCTCGGCGCGCGCCAGTATCTTTTCCAGGAACGACATATCTTCGCTGTTAGTCCACACGCCGGGATGGTAGTGTATGTCCGCGAACACGCAGACCTTGAGCGGCTTTCCGGCCGCACCTTTCGTTTTGCCGCCCGTGCCGGCGATTGCTGCTGGCGCCGCAAGCGCGGCTGTGGAGAGGAATGTGCGGCGATTCAGTTTCATTTTGATTTTATCCTTTCTATTTCTCTTGCGAGTTTGATGCGATGCGCCTCCATCGACGATGGATCGACGCTGAAATCAGTCATTGTGCGGTAGACGCTTTCCGGCACCTTCAGGAGCGGATTGGACGGATCGAGGCGCTTCAGCATGGCGAAGTACTCGTAGTCCTCGAGGCCATCCCTCAGCCCCTCCGACCGGAACGATGCGACAGGCTCGCCGTCGGTGAACGCCTTCGCGGCGCCGCCGGCCAGCGCAACCGGCGGATAGAATAGCCGTCCATCCCCGTTGCCCCATGGCCGACGCACGCCCTTTGGCGTGCCATAGCTGGTGAGCCAGCTCATCGGATCCCGATACGGGTTTTGGAGAGCGTCGGGATAAGCCTCTGGCGAATGCCAGTATAGCGACTCCCAGATGAGCACTCCTGTCACCTGTTCGCCCCATGTCTGCCACAGCCACATGCGCATCTCGTTGGACGGATGGTCTATGAACTCGCCGGCATACGGTGCCTTCGGACTGCAGCACACATACCACCAGATCGTGTCGCCTGCGTCGCGACGCCCCGCCGCCCGCGCGGGATCAAGCTCTGCACTGTGGGGGCACCAGATGTTCGGCCCGCCGAATAGCGCCGGCTCTATCTGCTCGGTGAGCATCCTGCGCAGCCCGGGCGCATGGCGCTTCAGCGTCTTGAATCCGTTCATCACGAATGGATAGTCCTTCGTGTCCGGCTCGTCGAACCAGTAGACGTATGCCATATCCAGCCATCCCTTCTCGCGAAGGTGCGATTCGATACCCTTAAGGTACTTGCCCATCAGCACATGATATGCGGCGTTTGTTCCGGGAACGCCCTGGAATGACGGCTCTGTGCGCGAATGGAAAGTGCCGCTGCCCAAACCATCCACTTTTATCCTGAACGCGTTGATGTGACGCTCCGCTATCGCCTTCCCAATGGCGGCATCCCATTCCGCCCAGTCGAACGTAGGTTCGCCATCCCGCCATTTTACGCGCCAGCGCACGCCGGGCACAGGGTTGTAAGGCGAGAGATGGCTGTCGGCGAGCGCCTTAAGGTAGCGGTCTGCGATCTTTTTCCGTTCTGCAGGCGTCTTCGCCGCATGGTAGCGCCACGGATACCACATGTTAGCCCCAAACGCCGTCTCGCAGGTCATCCGATCAGGCAGGTCAAACCCAAACACCTCAACCGCGAGCGGCACCGAAAACCGGCAGACCGAACCGGCCTTCCCCACGCACACAACCTCCACCATGCCGCGATACGTTCCCTTCGGCGTGCCGCGCGGCGGCTTCACCCGCACCCAGAACGGCTGGTTTACCTTGGCAGCAACGGCCAGCGGCACTCCATCCTGCGGAGGCAAAGGGTCGGGCCAAAGGCCGCGCGTTCCCGCAGTATCCGTCATCTGATCCACCTGCACGTACGACACGCGCAGGATATCCACCGCCGATGCCGGTATGCGTCCACCAGACGGGGACGCAAGATCGCCAGCCATAGCAGCTTTCACGTCCGCAAGATCCATCGTCGGTGACACAACAAGCTGAACCGCCTCAGCTTCGTTCGCGGCCGTGCGCACTTCAAGCGACTCTGCTCGCGCCGACGGCAAAGACCGGTTCGGCGGCACCTTGCGGCCACTTGAGGCACGCCATAGCTTCACCGCTCCGTCTCCAACCAGCATCTCACCGTATGAATCGTCGAAATACGGCGAAAGCACCGACCCACCAACATCCTTACCTGTTTTCTCGGAAATGTAGCGGGTGTTCCCGCTCGCCCACATCACCTCGCCATCGATCGGCGCATCGAACGTATACGAGTGAATCTGCAGAAAGGCATTCGACTCTCCGCGCAGACGCACCTGAAGCTCCTGCGCGGGGAAAAGCGAAGCCGGTGCATTGAACGCGTATTCTGACACGTTCGTGATCGCTCCGACTTGCGCCCAGTCTGCACCGTTCGCCGACACCTCCACCACAACCTGGCCGACCGTGCGGTAGCAGCAACCAACGCGGAACGACGCCCCAAGCAGTCTGCGGCCCGGCAATGCATGCCGATAAGTGACCTCGCTCCCGCCGCTCATGCACCAGCGTGTCGAATTGAACGACACTTTCCTCGCGCTCGCAAGCACGCGGCTGTCGTTGCGCCAGAATCCTGCCATCGCCGATGTGAAGTGATATGTGCTGCCCTCTATCTGCTCCCCCGTGCCAAGTTCAAACCCGGCCGTCTTTGAATGGACGGCCTTCACCCTCTCAAGCCGCGGACGACGGAACGAAACCGTGCCGTTCACATGCCACTGCCCAAAATGCACGCGCTCGGTCTTGCGGTCGGCCAATGTGCGAAATACGTATTTCTGAGGCGTCCATTCCGCCATCGGCCCCGACAACCCGACATTCACTACATCGACGCCAGTCACAGCCGCACCGCCGCCGCCAGTCGATTTCATCTCGAACGAAAACGCATATGTCGCGTTAGGTTCCACCGGAACAGGGCCCGAATACCAACGCCGGTCGTCCTCGCCCGTGCCGCGCCGCACAAGCTCGCCAGGCCAGCCTGGAACGTCTGGCGGCTGTTCGCCATCGCGCGCAGCGCACATTTCGGCGTAGATGCCGTTCGGGCGGTTGGACATCACGTAGTCCACACCGCGCCGCAACGCCTCGAGCGCCAGCCCCGCATCATCGACGGCCCATACGCATACCTTCATGCCCTTTGCATGGGCGGCGGCAACAGCCTCCTCTGTGACGAGCAGATGGTCCCAGCGCGGCCCGAAGTACGCGAATCCCCGTTTGCCGCACCAGTCTATCAGACGAAGCACGTCCAGCGGCTTGTCGTCCGCGAGCCACCCTTTGCGCAAAAGAAGTCCGGGCTGGTAGCGGTACGATGCCATGTTCTGCGAGATCCAGGCCGCACAGCTTCCGCTGAATATGACGTTGTTGGGAGTGGCGTAGGGATGGCGGCGCATTATCTCCATCACCTTCGGCATGATCTGATCTACGCGCGGATCCTTGATTTCAAGGTTGAGCATTATGTCGTAGTCCCGTACGAGCGGCAGCACATCATCGAGCCTTGGATACTTGGTGCCGCGCCACTTCTCGCCCATCCATGCGCCGGCATCGGCGCGGTCAAGCATTCCCTTCCAGTATGTGTTGGTGGCCCATGTCCACATCGGGATGCCGGAATCCTTCCGCCCAATGCGCTGATCATGCGTGCAGAACACCTCGCCGTCACGCGTCAGATACAGGTCCAGCTCTATGGAGAACCCTCCCTTCGCCGCCGCCAGATAGGCCGGCATTGTGTTCTCTGGGGCAAGTTCGGCGTCGCCCCTATGCCCTTGGATGTTCTTGACGGAGAACTTCAGGCCCTTTGCCGCAGCATAGCCGCACATGCTTGCGTACAGATACGGCGCAGAGTCCGTTGTGACCGATGCCGCCCCTCTGCGCAACGCCTCCATCGCCTGCTTCGGATCGTTGATTGGCCACACATGCACCTGAAACCCCGCCTTGTTGCATTCTTCAATGTATTCGCGTGTGACCACGGTGGGATCCCAGTACACGCTAATCGCCGTCGCGCCGCAGGCACGGGCCTCCGCGATCCGCTTGCGTGCCGGAACGGGATTGAGGCCGCGGTCGCGGTCGTCCCAGGTTCCCTCGCATGCCATGCATTCGAGCCAGAACGTCGCCTTGGGGAACAGCCGATGCTCCGTCTCGCCGTTCGACAGAAATATGATGTCCTCTTCCTTGACGTTCGGGTGGCGGTCTACCGCCGCACGCAGGATACGGCAGGCCTCAGGACGCGGATCCCTGAGCTGGAACTGGTTTCGGCGCCCAGCCGGAAGGATGTCCAGTATCTCGTCGATGCGCGGATATCGGATGCCCTTCCCCTTCCAGTTGCCCATCCACGAGCCATTCTTCCATGCGCCGAGATCGACATTCTCAAGCTCTCCCTTCCAGCAGCAGTTGGTAGGATGCTTGTCGATGCCTGCCTTCGCCTTGAGGTTCGTGTCGTGCGTTGCAATGAGCTCGCCGTCCTTCGTCATGTAGAGGTCGAACGCTATGGGGAAACCGTTGTCGATAGCATACCGATAGGCGCGCAGCGTGTTTTCCGGCGCCTCTATACGCTCTCCCATTCGTCCAAACACGATCATCTTCGGCGCGAAAGGTTTTCCGGCCATAAGCGTTGATGCCACAGCAAAAACAACAAGGATGACAGCATTTTTCATGTCCACAATTATATCATAAGATGAACGCTCCGGCGCATGGAATGGTGAGCGTCTGCCACGAAAAATAAAAAAAGCCGGGACGGAAATGGGCCGTGCGGCGATCCGCCACCTTTCCTTGCCCATTGAGAGCCGCTTCCCCCCTATTATATAAGGTGCGCGCGCACGCGCGCGCGCGTAGAGCAGTGCAGATTGAAGCCTCCGGCAGACCTCCCATGAACCAGCGGGTGGTTGACCCCGAACCAGCGGGTGGTTGACCCCGAACCAGCGGGTGGTTGACCCCGAACCAGCGGGTGGTTGACCCTGAACCAGCGGGTGGTTGGCTTTCACCTTGGCGGAGGGATGAAATTCATTCAAAATACGTCACGTCGGGATTGAGGAAGCCGAGGGAATAGACCT
>CAMPAA010000115.1 GCA_946631345.1 uncultured Verrucomicrobiota bacterium | reverse complement strand
ACCGTACCGGGCTACACATCTGGGAAGACCACTTCTACCCCGAGATCATCGACCCCGAAACGCTCGAGCCTCTGCCTGACGGAGAGGTGGGCGAGCTCGTGTTCACCACGATATCGCGCTGCGGCACGCCAATGATCCGCTACCGCACGCGCGACCTCACGCGCCTCCACACCGAAGTGTGCAAGTGCGGCCGCACGATGCGCGTGATGGACCGCATATCCGCCCGGTCCGACGACATGCTCATCATCCACGGCGTGAACGTGTTCCCAGGGCAGATCGAGGCCGGCCTCCTGCGCGTGTCCGAGGTCGCTCCGCACTACCAGATCGTGCTGGAGTCCACCGACACCCTCGACCGCTTCGAGATCAAGGTGGAGGTCTCCGCCGATGCGTTCTCAGACAACATCGGCGCGATGGAGGCGCTGCGCAAGCGCGTGCTTGAAGCGGTGAAGTCCATCATCGGCCTCACCCCAAAGATCACGCTCGTCGGCCCCGGCACCCTTCCGCGCAGCGAGGGCAAGATCAAGCGCGTCGTAGACAACCGCAGAAAATAGGAGGCAGACAATGACAATCAAGCAGATCAGCATCTTTCTCGAGAACAGGCCGGGCCAGCTGGCAGGCATATGCCGCGCGCTCGCGCAGTCGGGAATCAACATCGCCACGCTGTCCCTCGCGGAGGCGGCGGAGTTCGGCATCGTGCGCATGATCGTGGATGACCACGTAAAGGGCGTCGAGGTGCTGACCAAGGCCGGATACGCGGTACGCGAAACCGATGTTGTGATGGTGACGGTGCCGGATCGTCCGGGCGGCATGGCGGAGCTGATGGAGAAACTCGACAGGGCCAACGTAGACATCGAGTATTCCTATGCCTACGCCCTCGGCCAGGGCGAGAAGGCCGTGCTCGTCTTCCGTTTCAAGGATAACGCCAAGGCCGAAGCCGCCCTCGCATCGGAAGGGTGAACATCCCATCCGCGTTAGCCGCCGCACTACGCGCGCTGGCGCAGGATCTCGTACAGCGCGATGCCGGCGGCGACGCCGGCGTTCAGCGATTCAAACCCGCCTGGCATCGGAAGTTCCGCGATGAAGTCGCAGGTTTCGCGCACAAGCCTTGAAAGGCCGTTGCCCTCCGCACCGACCACAAGTCCCGCGCGCCCCTTGAAGTCCACCGCCGTGTAGGGTCGGGCGTCCTCGCCCCAGTCCAGCCCCGTGAACCACACGCCCTTCTCCTTGAGCGTCTTCATCGCACGCGGCAGATTGACGACGCGCGCCACCTTGAGATGCTCGGCAGCGCCGGCCGAAGCCCTCACCGCCGCAGGCGTTACGCCAACTCCGCGATCCTCGGGAATCAGCACGCCGGTCACCCCTGCTGCACAGGCCGTGCGCAGGATTGATCCTACGTTCTGGGGATCCTCAAGATGGTCGAGCACCAGCACGATCGCGTTCTCGTCGCTCTCGGCGTCCGCAGCGACATCCTCGAAGTCCACGTAAGGATACCCACTCGTCTTGATCGCCACGCCCTGATGGTGTCCGCCTCTCACAAGCCTGTCGAGATGGTCGCGGTCCGCCGTGCGGACCATGATGCGGCGCTGCTGCGCCGTGAGCCGCAGAGACGCTATTTCGTCCGACTCATCCTTCGCGGCCGGCGGCAGGATGATCTCGGAGAAGCTCCGCCGCCCTGCGCGCAGCGCCTCGATCACGGGGTTGCGCCCGTACAGCCATTCGCCGCCTGTGGCGAGTTCCCTCGGTCCCTTGTGGTGTCTCGTGTTCTGATAGTTTCCCATGCCGCGTATTATACCACCTTCGCTACCGGATGATTACGCGGAACGTGCGAGACACTTCGCGCAGGTAGAGCGCGCCGTCGCGGGCGACAAGCCGCAGCTCCCGGCCGGACAGGAACTCGTCATCTGCCAAGACCGCCGTATCCTTCGCCAACCCCGCCACGGAACCCGCCTCAAGCAGCTTGATGGTGAACGGACGCGCAAGCGCCCCGACGTTCCTCAACTCCACGGATACGGTCGCCGGAACGGTGAAGGTGCCTGTGACCGTCGGCCAGGCCGTGGCAGTCCCGTCGGCGACGAGGCACAGAGCCGAAACATCGCCAAGCACCGTGCCTGCGCCGGAAAGCGCCCCAACCATCTGCGCGCCGGACGTGCAGTCGAGCGTTGCGCCGTTTGTGAGCTCCACCGCGAGGTTCGTCGCGCATGCTGCCTGCAGGCCAAGCTGCCACTTTGCCTTGAGGTAACGCTCCATCGCCGAGACCTCGTCATCCGTAAGCTTGCGGTTGTAGATTGCGACCTCCGCCAGCCGCTGCGAGCCGATGCGCTCGTTATAGCCGGAACGGCCATCGAATGCGAACCCGTCCACGCTGATTGACGCCGCCGCATCGTCGGTGATGTTCATCGAGAGGATGTCCCACCCGCCCGAAAGCCCAGCCGATCCCGGCTTCACCGGCACACCGTTCTTGCGCCATCCGGCACCAAAGGCGCTATCACATGCATGTGACACGTTGAGCAGCACATCTTTGGCGTTTGCTGCGCCTAAGCCGACGTTGCCGCCACGGTGGAAAGCATAGCCGGCGCCGGTGCGTCCGTTTCCGCCGCCCAGCAGGAAACCGCCGCCCTCCTGCGAGCCAATCACCCAGAACACGCTCCTGACGCCGTCGAGCGGCGTCTGCACATCATCCTTCTTGAACACAAGCCCCTGTTTTGCGTTATTCGCCATGTCCACCACCCTGCCATCGTTCAGCTCGCCTGCGCGGTAATAGGAAGGACTGTTCCAATCAGCCCTTGGCTCCGCCGTCCATGACGGATCGGAAGCGCTCTGCCAGGAAACAACCGATATCACGCCGCTATCCTCATTTGTGGTGGCGACTATGCCCTGAGAGGCATCGGCATGGAAGAGGAGCCCTTCCGGAACGAATTCGCCGGAATCAACCGGCGAAGCCTTTGTGAGCTTCAGCACGCCGCCGGCGACCGCCACCTTTCCGGACAACGCGCTCCAGTCCTCAACCTCGAGCGTGGCATCGCCGGTCTTCTCAAGCGTGCCTTCGCCGACCACGCGCACGATCCGGCGGTTGGCATCTACATCGAGCGACATTTCGCCGTCCACCAGGAAGCGATCGACCACCGGAAGGTCGGGAAGCTCCTGCAGATCCCCGTCGGCAGTGCCAAGCCACTTCTTCATCAGGAAGTTGCGCGTAGCCACCTTTTCGCGCTCCGACAGCGGACGCTCGAAGGCCACGATCTCGCCAAGCGCGAACCCGCCGAAGTCGTTGTTGGTACCGCCGCGATCGCTTCCGATCATGGAGAGGTGCATGCCGCAGTCGGCATGGTATTCGATGAGCTGCCACACCTCGTTCAGCGCCTTCGCGCTGTATGCGACCGCAACGCCGTTCGTGAATATGCCGTTGCGCACCATCGTGGTCACCTGGTTGTCCGCGATGAACGCCTGGGATTGACGCAGGAAGTTGCAGGTGGTGCCGCCCGACAGCTGCCCGCTCGCGGTCGTTTTTGCGGTCGAGCCGAGAGGCATCGGCCATGCGGCGGTCACGCCTTCAGGGTTGTCGTACAGCTTGCAGACCACATACACAGACCGCATCGAGTTGAGCGCACGGGAGAGATAGAAGCATTTGCCTGCGCTGCCGATCGTGCCGAAGTCGAGATACGGGTTGCCGTTCGGTCCGCCATCCGCGACGTAGACGGGCATTCTGCCACTGGTGACCGAAAGGTAGGCGGAGTTGCCCCAGCTATCGTCGCACCACGCCACCACGTTCTGCGTGCCCGGCATGAATGCAAGGGCCTTTGCGTTGTCCGCGCGGAGGCGAAGGCTCGGCTCGGCGGCAATTTCGCATGTGGATGACACATCCGGCGCGATCGCCATCGACACGTCGCCGCCCTCAACATCCATCTCCACGCCTTCGGAAAACGCCAGATCCTGGACTTTCAGCACGCCGTCTCCCGTCTTCACGAGCGGCACGGTGCCAGTGACCCTGGCAACGGTGGCCGTCTCGCCCGCCGGCACATAGAACTCGCCGCCGCCCGCCTCCACGTTCTGGATGTCCGCCACGGCGGATTCGGGCCGTGCGTAGCCTGGTGCGGTGCGGTTCATCCACTTGCGCATGAGGTAGGCCGAGGCGTCGCGCATCTCATCGTCGGAGAGCGAGCGGTGGTAGAGCGCGATTTCACCGAGGCGCAGACCGCCGCTGCGTATGATGGCCGAGGTGGAATTCTTGTCCGCGCCGATAAGCCCGACATTCGCGCCGGACGTATCGGTGATGCGGAGGGCGAACACCTGGTAGCCCGCGTTCTGGAAAGTATCGCTCTTGTGGTTCACCGGCACGCCGTTGCAGTATGCCGCCGAAGCCTCGTTGTCGTAGGCATAGCCGGAGTCGCGGTAGCTCGTCGGAACGTCCGTGCCGCGCCTGAGCGTCATACCGCCATTCTTGTGGCCCACGAGATGCCCACCGCCCATCTGCGCGCCGAACACCGCGACCATGGTGATCAGCCTCGGCACCGCCACATCGCCGCCGACCGTCGCGGTCTCGTTGGTAGCGAGCGCGAGATACATTCCGGAAACGGAGTTGGTGCTGAAGTCGAGCATGTTCAGCCCGCTTCCGAGAGCATCGCGGAGGACCATCGGGCGATTCGCTGCGGCGAGCGGGCGCGCGCAGATTGCCTCATCGTAGTATTTCGACTCCAAAACGAGGTTGCGCCATACGCTGAGGTACTCCGTGCCGCCCTCGGTTTCGGTCGTCATCGAGGAGGCGTCGGAGGCGTCGAAGTGGAGGAACGCCCCTTCCGGCAGGGCGCTCGGCACCGGCTTGCGCGGAACCGCGAGCCGCCCTTCCTTGAGGCGCACCACGCCCTGATAGTTAACCGCATCCCGCAGTTCCAGCGTACCCGCGCCAGTCTTCACGAACGCGGAGAGGTTCGTCGGGTTCTCGTGCGCCGTATCGTAGCAGCCGCCATAGCCGTGCTGGTTCTTAGATATCGCAAGAGTCTCCCCTTCCGGCACGTCCACATTTACGGCAAATCCGGCGTTCTTCCAGTCGGAGCGGTAGGTGTATATGGCGCTGAGAGACGCATTGCCGTTGATTCCGGGCCGGGTGTCAAGGTAGCGGCTCTGCAGCCAGTCCTCAACCTTGGCGCAGTCTTCCGCCGGAAGCACCCTGTCGAAAATGATCATTTCGGCGATCTTCATGCCGCCGGAGCGGTTCTTGGAGTTGACGGAGTGGCGGGCGTCGTTGAGGCCGAGACCCGTTGCCTGAAGCACCGCCTCCGTGGGATTGAACGTCACCACCTCCCAGCAGCCGCCGAACCCCATGTACTGCACACTGCTGGTACCGCGGTTGCGGCGGATGGTGCCCGCGTTGAAAGCGACCGGCGTGGAACCTCGCCCCACGCAGTTCAGGTGCGAGAATCTGTTCTGGTTCTTCGATATGAAGGTAATCTCGCCGCGCAGCCAGTGGAAGCCGTCATTCCACCAGCCATTGTCGATAGGGCCGAATCCGCCGCCCATGAAGTAGCCGCCGCTCTCCTCGGAGTCGTACACGGCGATCACAGTGCCGATGTTGTGCAGAATGTTCGATGCGACGTTGCCGGTCGCCTCGTTCGAGATCGGGTTGAACAGAAGCCCCCTGTCTGACCCCATCGGCCCGAAATCGACCGCGCTCAGGCCGTTCAGCTCCGCCACGTTCTGAACAAGTACAGGGCTTTTCTGCTGCCACCAGTTCCTGAACAGCGCCTTCGTCCAGCTGCCGCCGTCATCGTTGACCGAAAGATAGCGATCACCGACCTTGGACGGAATCTTCACGATGTCGAGCGTGCCCTCGGCGAACTCCCAGCCGTTCGTCTCGGACGCGTCGAACCAGAAGATCGGCGTGCCAACCTCCGACGGGAACACCGTGCGCTTCGCCGTCGCCGCATAAAGCGACACTGGCGACGCGCCGCCCTCCGCCTCGATGTACAATACGGACGTATTGTTGCTTATCGTCTCCACACTGGCCAGCGCGACAGTGGCGCATACGGACGCAAACGCGGCAATAGTTCTCTTCATGGATTCTTATCCTTTTTTGACTGGCGGGATAAGATACCATATTCATTTTTTTTTTCAACCGTTTTCTTTGGGTGATTTTCCGCGGCGCTCCGCCCACCCTACCGGGCAACATCCGCGCCATATACCGCTATCATGCGGTTCAGCTTCCACCGCACCTGTTCCGCGCCCCCGACGTACTCCATAGAAGGCTCCCATCCGAGCCTGGAATCCGCCTCGACGAGCGGAAGCGCCGCCTTGGCGTTGGCGTATTCCTTCCTGGCCCACGCCAACACCTCGTCGCGGTTCCCCGCGAGATGCGCCGCCGCGCCATGCTTCACGTTGATGGCCGTGAGCACGGTGCGCTGCATGAAGCGGCCAAGCCCCGCCATGCGGCGCGCCTTCTCCGCGCGCTCCGGCGGCAGGGTAGCGGCGATTGCGTCGAAGATGTCCGCGCCGCGTCCAAGCTTCGCCTGCATGTCCTCAAGAAGCTCCAGTTCCTTGCCCAGCTTCGTCTCGTCGAGGCTCTTTATCTCGCCGACTTCGGGCTGGTAGGCGTTCTTGTCGAGGTAGTTCAGCCGCGCTATGCCAACGCCGGACGCCGCGTGCTTCGGGCACGGGAACTCCTTGTTAGCGATGCGTTTGCCGCCGAAGTTGTACGGATAGGCGGGCCCCATGCGGAACGGCCCGTACTGGTTGTCGTCCGTCGCTACGTAGTCGCGCGCCGTTTCGCTCCACAGCCGCCAGGCTTCCAGCGCGCGGTCGGCGTTCGCCGCGCCGAAGTCGCGGGCGGCGATTGCGCGCAGATGCGTCCCGAACGGAATCCCGCCCTCGGTGAACGCCTCCTTCTCGAGTTCGCTCACGAACGACGGCCACCAGCCGAAGTGGTGGCACTCCATCAGCCCGGACAGCCCCCAGTCGCTCTGCGCCTTGCGTATCGCGGCGTAGCGCCGCTCCCACTGGTACGGGCATGGCTGGTATGGTATCACGCCGTAGTCCCACGTAAGCCCCCCTGTGTTCGACATCGTGTAGAGCTTCAGGCCGCGCCTGTGCGCCCGCTCCGCCTCTGATGCGAAATAGGCGCCCGGCCCTTCGAACGACAGCGAATAGTCCTCGATCTGGGAGCTGTGGCCGTTGCGCTTCACCTGCGGCTCGAACATCTCGAATGTCGCCTGAAGCGTGACATCCTGCGGAAGCGCGTCTATAAGCTCCATGCGCGGCTGCAGCGGCTGCCTTCCCCAGTTGTAGCTCCAGAACACGATCTCCATGCCCTTGCTTCGGGCGTCTATCGACCGCTTGACGGCGCGCACCCAGTCGGGGTAGTCGCGGCACGGCCACCATCCTGCCGTCGGTCGGCTGTCGCCGTGGTTCTTGTTGCGCCATGTCACAGGCTGCGCCCGCTCGTCCTTCGTCGGGAACTGGCAGCTTTCGCCCACGAACACTATCCCCTTCGCGTCCGGATAGGCGGCGGCGATACGCCCATAGGTCGCGTCGAACTTCTCCTTCGCGCCCGGATCGTCAGGGTGGACGAATGCGACGACGTAGCTGTAGAGGTACGTGTCGAGGCCGAGGCGCTTAGCCCTGCGGATCAGGTCGTTCACGTCCTGGTACGGGGCGCCTTTTGTCTTGTCCACGTCCTTTATGAACACGAGAATCGCGTCCATGCCTGCGTGGGCCATCTGGGCGAGGTGCCCGTCGGGAAACGCGTCCACGCCCCATCCCGAATGGGTCATGCGCGGCGAGAACATGGCGCGGCGTTTCTCCTGGCCCTTTTTGAGGAACGGCGCGCACCGTAGGTTCATAAGATCCTCAAGGTGATATAGCGCCTGCGCGGCGGCGCGCGAATCCGCCGCAGCCACGGCCACGCCATCCCCTGTCTCAACACGGTATGCGCGCGGCGGCAGGGACGCATCGAGCGAAACAGTCACCGTGCCGCGCACTCCGCGCGCGAACCTTGCGCTCACGCGCATCGACACGTCGAGATAGTCGCAGAAATCCTTTGCCGCCAACGCAAGTACCTCGTCCGCATCCGCCGGCACGGCCACCACGGCACCATCCTCAAGCGCCAACTCGTCCGCTGCCGGCTTTGCCGCCGGATCGCGGCGGTCTTTTTCGTGGACGGCCTCAAGCCTCGCGCGGAAATCATAGGGACGCTCCGCCGCGCACATCCCGGCGAACGTAAACGCCACGCCAGCCAGCCAAAATACATGCATTTTCTTCATTGTCGTCAAAACGCCTTTCTTTTGTTCCTGCATTATACCAAAAACCCGATGGTAGGGCGCGTTGCCCTCAACGCGCCGTACGAGATGTTGGCGGCGGGGATACCGTTGGGAAAGTTGTTTTCATCGACACTTCACTTGCAATTCACCGTTCCACGGACGGGGCGTACGACGCAGGAAACGTAGATGGGCGAAGAACGGCGGCACGGTCGCCAGCTGGCACAGCACGTCGGATACAGGCAACGCCAGCCACACGCCAAGCTCCGGAGTGAACCACCCCGTGTTCGCGCCAATGAGCGGCAGAAGCCATGTGCACGGCAGAAGGCACAGGCCCTGGCGCAGCATCGACAGGAATATCGCCGTGCGTGGATGCCCGATTGACTGGAAGTAGGTCGTCGCCACCACGTTGATTGAGATCGTCCAGATCATGCAGTTCGCGATGGCGAGGTCGTGCGCGGCGGTATCAAGCAGCGGCAGGTTTCCGGCGTCCACGAACAGCCCGGCCAACAGCCTCGGGAACGGCGGCAGCGTCTGCACGGCGCTCGCCAGCATGCACATGGCGGTGGTGATCCAAAAACCGAGTAGGAGCGTCTCGCGCACGCGGTCGAAGTTGCGCGCGCCCCAGTTGTAGCCGAAGATTGGCTGAAGCCCCTGCTGCGTGCCGAAAACCGGCATGAACACAAGAATCATCACGCTCTGGAACACCCCGAGCGACGCAATCTGCATCGTGGCGGTTTCGGAGTCCTCCGCCCAGAAGGCGAAGGCCACGGCGAGGGAGAGGTTTATCAGCGCGCCCATCATCTGCTGTAGGAACGGCGCGAGGCCGATTCCTGCGGCCTTGGCCACAAGCCCCCTGTGGAACCCTATGCGGCGCAGGCGCAGCCGCACCGCGCTGCGTCCGGAAAGGTAGTAGCGAGCCGCCCATGCGCAGCTGAGGAACATTGCCACGTTGGTCGCCCATGCCGCGCCCGCTATGCCGAGCGGCGGCAGACGGAGCGTCCCGAACGGCAGAGGGATCGAAACGCCGAAGATCATGATGGGGTCAAGCACGAGGTTCGCACCGAAGCCCACGACCATGCACAGCATAGAGTTCACTGCGTTGCCCTCCGCGCGCATCATCGCGGAGAACCCGAACGCCAGATGGCTGAAGAGGTGTGAGAACACTACCAGCCGCAGGTAGGTGCGTGCGGCGGCGAACGCGCCGGCCGT
Source organism: uncultured Verrucomicrobiota bacterium (assembly GCA_946631345.1). Classification (GTDB taxonomy): domain Bacteria; phylum Verrucomicrobiota; class Kiritimatiellia; order RFP12; family UBA1067; genus UBA1731. Next base: position 81 of record CAMPAA010000115.1, on the reverse strand, counting down.
CACCTTTGCGCCGCCGCACCATGTGAGGACGGTGTCGGCGTTGAGGAACACGAGCGGCGGCAGGATGAAGAAGAAGAGCAG
>CAMPAA010000114.1 GCA_946631345.1 uncultured Verrucomicrobiota bacterium | reverse complement strand
ATGGACGGGTTGGATCGCCTGGACGATCCGCGCAGAACGCCTCCTGAAAAAAGTTGCCTAGGCAACTTACAAAAACGCGAAAAGGTGTGGTACAATGCGCGCCGTTGGAGAGAAAAGGCCATGGCGCAGAGCAAGCACAGAGACATTCTCGATCAGCTGAAAGCGGACATCCTCGGCAAGAAGTACGAGGACGGCAGGCCGCTGCCGAGCGCGTCTGCGCTGATGAAGAGATTCGGTGTGGCGCGCGGCACGGTTGACCGCGCGATGTTCGAGCTGGAACATGAGGGCCTTGTCGAGAAGCGCAAGGGCAGCGGCACGTATCCCGTGAAGCGCGAGCCGACGGCATTCGGCGTGATCGTGCCGGAGGCGCACATCCCGTTCTACACTTGCGTCTGCGAAGGAATCGCTAATTTTGCGAATAATGCGGGGGGGGGGGCATATTCGCTGTTATGGTGCTCCTCGCGGCATGATAGCTCCGCAACGGGAGAGCCGCGCTCTGTCGCGGCCACGGACAGGGCGCAGCCCGTCCGTCTCAGGACGTCGCAGATACGCGCATTCGCGCGGATGTGCGTGGAAGCGCATGTCGCGGGCGTGTTCTTCCAGACCACGCGTGACGGACGGCTGACGCGCGAACTCCTCACGCTCTTCCGCGACGCGAAGATCCCCGTGGTGCTTCTCGGCGGCGAAGTGCCGCCCGCCGGGCTCCCCTGCGACAGCGTGGGGATCAACTATCTCGCGCATGGCCGCCGCACGCGCGTAAACCTTTCCACTCCCACGGCGCGGCATGACTTCAACCTGCTTTCGCACGGCGAGCTTTTCGGCGACGTCGCCATCCGCCTCATGCTCCAGCGCCTCTCCTACGGCCCGAAGCATCCGCCCGCCGAAGTCTATCTCGACCTCCCAAGACCACGTGCGTTGTCGGCGGCAAAACGAGGGGTGTGCAAACCGTGAACGCTTGGCGGACAGATACTGCGCGGCGCAGCGCCGCACTACGGCTTCAGCGCCGCTATCGGCAGCACGTACACGCCGTTCCATCGCGCTGCGCCTTTCACGGCAACGCTGCAGATGGATTACATCTGCGAAAGCCAATCTCGAAATGGCCGCATAACTGTCTTTTCGGGTCAAGCACTTTTCGTAGCGAATTATTACCACACGATGACACTTTTCGTAGCGAATCTGGAGGCGTAAACAACACTTTTCGTAGCGAATGTAGTCAATCTGGAAAACCAAATGAGCCAAATCCGAAAAATGGCAGGATTTCGGCCCGAAGCATCCACCCGCCGAAGTGTATCTCGATTTGCCGAAACCAAAACTTCCAAAGATTTAGGGACAAAACGGTGACAAAACCAAGTAGTGCTATAAAGCCGTATGCGGAAAATCCTCATGTCCAGTTTGGCGAGGAGGAAGTTGCGTTGGCGACTACGTCGAGGCGTGGGTCTTTATCAAGATGCGAAAACGTTCGCACAGCATCCATCTCTCTGTTGACTTGCGTCGCCATGTTTGCCAATTCCGCATCGGCTGGCGCAAACAAGTTCATCACTTCTGGATGGGAGTTCAACGAAAGGGACGTGGACGCTTTGCATGCTGTGGCGGACGCCATGGACGAGGCGCCTGTTGACGGCTTTATCGTCTATCTGAACGCGAAGGGGCACCTAACACCGTTCCTTCCGGCTTCCTACCTCTGGAACCATCCCTACTTCCGGCTGATTTACACGATGGATAAAATTCATTTGTAACAAAACAATGGAGATAAGACAATGCAATTAACAAAAAGCGCTCAAAAATCGTGGGGGTGTGGTAGATTTACGGTTTTAACCGTGATTCTGGCAATCTCCTGCCTTGGTGTCGTTCCTTCGGCGAAGGGTGAGACGTTCACACTGACACGTGCTCCGCAGTCATATTCGGACTGGAGCAGCGGTGATTCCTACGAGGGAAGGTCGGCCCCGCCCGGTGACGGATCGTCGATTGTTCTGCTGCCCGCAAACACGACATCAGTAGTCGACAACGCCTCTGTTGCATACGTCGGCGCACTTGGCATAATACGCCCACAAGGCGCTGCTGCCATCGTGGTGAACGTCACTACGGATACGGTGTTTAACTCGGCGTTTACTCCGAGCGAAAAAACTCGCCCGGCAGAACGAGGTCTTTTCATTAAGCGTGGCTCAGGCTTCCTTACGTTGTCATCGCTTGGCAAGCTGCCGCGCTACAATGGAGCAAATCTTGTCTCTAACCATCAATTCGATTACGACACGAACTTTCGCGTGGAGGAAGGTACCCTCAAGATGCCCGATGTCGGCACTGGCGCCAACTCCGCCACGATTTCCGGCTTCTTCTACAGAGACGTGACAGTGTTGGCAGGAGCGGTGTTCGCACCGAGCGCATCGGCAAATTCGACGAAGGCAGAAAACTGGCTCAATGCCATCTGGGGCGAAGGATCAATCTCCAATGGTGTTGGAAACGCCAGTAAATGCGAGTTTCGCCCAACGTATTCAGGCCAGACGCCGTGTGTCTTTGCCGGAAGTGTGGATGGGAAAATGAAGTTCTATTCCTCGGCACACCTCTGGTTGACCGGTTCGAATTCAACTTTGGGCTCTGAAGGTTTCCTATGCAGCGAGAACAGAGACTCTTTGACAACGGGTATTCTCGGCGTGAAGAAGATAGGTCTCAACTCTACGACTCCATCCTCTCTTGGAATGTACACATACGTCTCGCTTGCCGACTACGGTTCTCGTCTTCTCTACCTCGGCGAAGGTGAGCAGACGGCCAAGCAGTTCTATCTTTACGACACAGGGCATGCTGGGACTAAATATCCTAGCGTATTCGACGCTGGTGCTGTTGGTGGAGTGGAATTCACCGGTAAATGGATTCAGAATGTAGGTGCCGGCTACCTCCATCGCCTCCATCTGGATGGATCGAACACGACGGCTTGCGTCATGAACGGTTCGGCTGAGGCTGGAACAGGAAGCGGAAAATCTCTCTATGTAGTCAAAAAGGGCACGGGCGAATGGCGGTTCATCGGCAACTCAAAGGATCGCAGTGCGTTCGCCGGTTTTGCGGTGGAGAACGGAACTCTGGGATTTGATTCGCTCGCAGAGCGTGGATCGAATTGTGCGCTTGGGCCTTGCAACCACTTCTATAAAGACGCATGGGGATCCACCGGCAGTCTTGCCGAGGAATCATATTGCTTCCTTCTCGGAGCTGAATCGTCGTGCGGCACCATGGCCTACGAGGGCGAGGATCCGATGTTCTGCTCCACGCGTCCGATTGCGCTCAAGGGCGACGGATGCCTACGTAACGCCGGCAACGCACGCACCGTTTTTCAATCGGGAGTCACGGCCCTTGATGCGACCTCCACAAAACATCTGGTGCTCGATGGTGGCGGCAGCGGAGAAAACGTTGTCACGGACGTCACAGACGGCGATGGAACGGTCAAGGTCGTAAAGAAGGGTGCCGGCACTTGGACTCTTTCTGGCACGAACAATGCATTCACGGGTGGCATCGAAGTTCAGAACGGGAAACTTATTCTGCAGGGCGTTGCGGGCAAGTTCAACTGGTGGCGGCTGACCATCCGCAAGATGTGGGGCAACGTATCCATCTGCGAGCTGACTGAATTCGGGCTTTACGACAAGAACGGGATGCGCATCAACGGAGGTCTTTCCCGCAATTCAGAACTGGCGGTATCAGGCGTATCGACTTTTACGCCATCGACGTTGAGACGTGTTGTGCCAGGCACTGCGGCGTTTGGACGCGAATTTGGTTCTTGCACACGAACACTCGAAGACTTATTCGACGATGCCGAATCTACCGGCGGAGGACTGAGCATTCAGACCAAATTGCAGGGATCGGACAGTTATAACTATCCGGCGGAGGACAATCCCAATACGTGGATTCCGATTGTCATGCATATTGGCGCAGGTACAGCCGAGGTGGAGAGTTACGATCTGGCGCTTTGCATTCAGCAGTCTTATTTCTATCAGCCGCGCAGCTGGCTTCTTGAGGGCAGTGTCGATGGCGAGACTTGGTGGACGGTTGATGATGTAAGCGTAGCCTCCAATCCGGCGAGAGAGAGAACGCAAAGCGAGGGGCACAGCGCTTGGTGGTGGAATGCCGATACGACATGCACGATTGGAACGACCGGAACGCATTCTGGCGGGCGTCCCATCAATGGTTCGACGAATGCGCTTGCCGTTGTTTACTCATGTCCCGTGTCGGTGGTTTCGAACGCGACGCTGGAGGCGGATGGTCTTGTGAAGTTGTCGTCCCTGCGGGTTGATCCGGAATCGGGTGGAACGCTCCGAGGATTCTCGTTTGCCGATAACGGTGTGCTGTCCGTGACGAAGAAGCCAACAGGATCAGATGCGACGCTTCCTCTGACGGTTGAGGCTGCTCAGGGTCTTGCCAATGTTGCCCATTGGACTGTTGAGGTCGCTGGCGCGACAAGAGACTGGAAGGCAGCTGTGACGACAGATGGGCGAATCACCATCTACCGTCCTGGAATCCGCGTTATCTTCCGATAGACAATGGGGAAAGTGTGCATGAGAAAGTTGCCGATCTTCAACAATGTATGCATTTTGGTGTCTTGTCTTCTGTATGCCATATGTATGATGCCGTTGGAACTGTCTGCGGCAGACATGCGCGAGAGCGTGGTGTATGAAAAGGTTGGCGTGACGGTAGGACGTGAAGCGGTAACACTGGCACCGGCCGGCGTGTCGTTGAAATTGGCCTCGATTTCAGATTCATCATCTTGGCGCTTGATCAACTACGAAAACCGTTTGCATCCAGAATTCGGACGTGTCGTAGACGGGCACTCCTGCCTTTACATCGGAGGGGCTACGGGGAAGGTCGACACCGCATTGAAGGTTGTTTCACCTTGCATGGACATAACCGACGCCGGTCGACGCTGGAGGTTGTCGTTCAGAATTGATTCTCCGATTAGAGTGTTCGGCGAAGCAGGGGGCGGCGACGGACATTGTTCTTGTGTGCGCTGGTTTGGTTCAGACGGGCGAGTTATAGAGACGGTGCCATTTGCTTTTTGCTCGAACCCCGGTGCATTTGCCGAGGAGGTCGTATCTGGAGACGTGCCGGACGGGGCAGCAAAGGTGGAGTTCTCGCTTGGATTCGACACCCCGAACATAGGGCCTGGCCAATATGTCGCCTTCTCGGATTTTTCGTTTGAGTTGCTTGGCGATGAGCCAAAGTTCGTGAAGACAGGTTCATTTGTGTCGGATGTGCTTCATGGTGGAGCCGTCTCATGGATGGCCGATGTCCCATCAGAAACAGCGTTGCGTTTTCAGTTCGCGGCGGGCGAGACAATCGATGCGGTGCTGAACGCGCCGTTTAGAGGTCCAGACGGAACCAGTGCGACACATTATGGGAAGCCGTTCGACGCGAATGCGAAGTATGTGCGCATCCGCGTCGAGCTGACTTCGAGCGGTGGAAGTGAAACGCCTTCGCTCCGAAGAGTGTGCGTTGGCAAGACGGTCCTTGGAAACTGGACTACACGCTGGAACCGTCCGCCGCGTGTACGTCTCGTGTCGCCGACGACGACAACAAACAGATTCGAGGAGGTGCGTTTGTCTGTTGCAGGCGACTCTATTCTGCAGGCGGACTCCTTCCGTGTGACAGTGGACGGCGCGGAAGCCGCGGCGGGATTCGCAAGGTGCACTGGCGGATACGTGTTCAAGTGCTCTGGCGCAGGCTGGACAAACGGGCTGCATGAAGTGTGTGTCGGGCTGTCGGACTGTCGTGGAAACACCGTAAGTACCAAGCGGTATTTCTATGTCGGAGAATCGCCGAAGACGACGCCACATGTCACGCTGCGTGATGACGGATTCGTTCTTGTCGGAGGAAAGCCGTTTTTCCCGGTCGGCATCTTCAACGTGCGACGGCGCAAATTCAATGACAATAATTTCGACAAGGCATTTCGAGATCTGAAGGCCGGCGGGTTCAACTTCGCCCATACGTATCTCGAATACGAGCCTGAATTTCTTGCGGCGGCAGAAAAGTATGGTATCGGGCTCTTCGTGCGCTCCAACCGAGGCGGAAAACTGCCAGATGATATGTTCTTCAGGACGGGCAGACATCATCCTTCGATCTTCGCTTGGTATCTTGCTGACGATACGTCGAACTTCTGGAAGCCAGAGCCGCTAAAAGGCTATGACAGCGCAGTTAAGGCAGTTGACCCGACGCGGCTGACGTGTCAGGCTGATCCGATCTATTCGAAATGGGGTCATTCTCGCTTTGCGGACTACGTAGACACGGCAGACGTGTTCATGCCCGAGATATATCCCCTGCGCCGCCCTGAGAACGGTGACGGGTCGGACAAGCATTGCGTAGCGGAGGTGATTCGCGATATGCGTCGAGTTTGGGTCGACATCGAACGTTATGGGGATGGGCGAAAGCACTCGTGCTGGCCAATCATCCAGTACTTCACGTCAGGCAAGATATGGGGAATTATGCCGTCACGAGCACAGCTTTTTGCAATGACATGGGCGGCAATCATACATGGTGCTCATGGCATGACATGGTATACATACGGTGGAGACCCCAAACCTGACCCCAAGACTGGCATACTTGGTAGGGACGTTACATCCACGCCGGAAAGTTGGTCTACAATCTGTTCATTGGCTACGCAGATATCGTCCCTTGCCGATGTGCTTACGGAACGGACTCCAGCACAACCCGCCTTGCCTAAGGTGCTGTCCGGCCCTGTTCGCGATCCGTACGGACAGCCGTCCGTGACATGCTTGCTGAAGCGCCATGGGAGAAGGTGCTACCTCTTTGCCGTGAACGCGTCGCCGGAAAGCGTTGTTGCACGGTTTGCGCAGGACGGTCTGGAGGGAAACATCGACACTGTTGACGAGGGAGGACGCAGCGTCAAGGCGTCCAACGATTCCTTCGAGGACTCGTTCGATGCCTTCGCGGTACACATCTACAACTGGCCCGCGAATTGATCATTGTCCTTGTCTTCGCCCTTCCGATTTGGTATTCATGCCTGCCATGAGTCTGAAGGAGAAAAGAAAACACCTCGCCGCTGCGCGGCGCCTCTGCTGCCTTGTGGCGCTCTTCGCCGTCTCCGCCGACGCGGCGGAATGGATAAAGGGTTCGTATGTACGTCCGGACGAGGACGACACGGACGCCTTCTACCGCGAATGCCGAAACGACGTGCTGATACGAAGGTTCAAGGCCCTCGATGCGCCGGTGAAGCGTGCGGTGTGGCGCGTGGCCGTCGTCGGAATGCGTGACCTGTTCGTCAACGAAACGCGCATCACCTCCACGGCGCTGCCCCCGCTGACCGTCTACAGAAAACGCGTGCTTGAGGAGTCGTTCGACATCACCCACCTTCTGTCGAGCGGCGCAGAAAACGACCTGCGCGTGGAACTCGGCAATGGATGGTGGAACCTGACGCCGCTAAAGATGTGGTACGCATACGAGTTGTGGAAGATTCTACCTCAAGGCGAACCGGCGGTAATGGCGACGCTGGAGATCGACTATGCCGATGGGCGGCGGCAAAAGGTCGAAACCGACAAAGTCTGGCAGGCAGGCAAAGGAAACATAGCAAAGAACAGCCTGTACCTGGGCGTGAGGGAAGACGCGACTTCGGAGGCGTCGCCACTGGGCTATGCCATGACCGTCGCAGGCCCAAAGGGGAAGGTTGTGCCCGCAGAAGACTTCCCCAAGACCATAGTCTACGACAGCTGGCAGGCCAAGGAAGTGATCCCCGTGCGGAAAAAGACATGGCTTGTGGATTTCGGCGTCAACTTCGCGGGAACGTTCCGCGCGACACTGCGCGGCGTCCCGAAGGGCAGGTTCGTTGCGTTTCGCGCTGGAGAGCGCGTAAACGACGACGGCACGGTGAACGTGTCGACTGCCGTAGCGGGGCAGATCAAGAACCCTGAGCGAGGCCCCTTCTTCGACGTCGCCGAGCAGCGCGACGAATGGGTTTCTGCGGGCGAAGCGGAGGCGAGGTTCGAGCCGCGATTCACGTTCCATGCATTCCGATATCTCCAGGTGGAGGGGCTCGATGCGGCACCGTGCACAAACGACTTCGAGGCGTTGGCGTGGTCCGCCGACGTAAGGGAAGCGGCGCACTTCGAGTGTTCCGATGCGAAGATCAACCTTCTGCACAAGCTGTGCCGACGCACGTTCCGCGCAAATCTGCAGAGCGTGCAGTCTGACTGCCCTGGACGCGAGAAGTTCGCATATGGAGGCGACATTGCGGCCTCGGCCGAGTCGTTCCGCTGCAACTGGGCGATGGGGTCGTTCTATCGCAAGACGGTGCGAGACTTCCTTGACGAGGCGGCAGACGACGGGCTGTTCACCGAGACGGCCCCGTATGTTGGCATAGGGTCCAAGAACGTCATACCTCTGTCCGAGGCCGGCGGACGGCGTACGTCGCCGATGGGATGGGCGCTTGGCGTTCCAGTTCTTGTCGATCTGCTTGTGCGGTATGACGGCGACATGGAAATTGTGCGCGAGGCGTACCCAGCGCTGACAAGGTTTATCGACATTGTGTCTGACCGCTATCCCGACGACAACGTGCCTGAATGCCTAGGCGACTGGCTCGCGATAGAAAAGGCCGATGCGCGGCTCACGTCGCTCGCGCACTGGCATGAGTTTCTTTCCAAGACGGCTAGGTTTGCGCGTCTGCTTGGCAAGAAGGACGACGAATGCCGCCTAGCGAATCACGCTGGACGGGTTGCCGACAGATTTCGGAGGCAGTATGTTAAGACTGGTGGGATGGTGAACAAAGGATTGCAGGGAGAGCAGTTGTTTGCGCTGTATAACGCCATTGTGCCACCACGAGATGTCTGCGCGGCGCTTTCCGTGCTGGCGCAGGACATATCACGTCATGAGTACTCCCTGACGACTGGACTGTTCACGACACAGTACCTTTTCGAGGTGCTTTCGGCAAATGGCATGGCAGAACTTGCAGGTCGCGTGGCGACACATGAGGGGTACCCCGGCTATTATCACATGATGGCTCATGGTGCGACGACGCTATGGGAGTCATGGAATGAAGACCACTGCCGCAACGTCCACAGCAACTGCCATCCGATGCTCGGGAGCGTGGAGCAGTGGCTGATGAGATACCTCCTTGGCATCTGTGTGACGGAGGACGCCGTCGGATGTGACAAAATCCGTTTGAAGCCGCATGCAGTGGCAGGTGTGACGTCAGCTTCTGGCTGGTTGGACACACCGAAAGGGCGCATATCGATATGTTGGGAGCTTGTCGGTGGAACGATGGTGGTAAAGAAGTCTGTTCCGATGGGCATTACAATTATCGAGTAGGGAGCCGTGTTGAATTTCAAGAAAGAAAGGAGAAGAAACAATATGAAAATGTTGGTGATAGTCGTCAATATGGCCGTGTGTTCGTTAGCTTTGGTATCGCATGCGGCAGTGCGAGAGGGCGTTGTGTATGAAAAGGTTGGTGTGGTCGTCGGTCGCGAGGCGGTGACTCTTGCTCCGTCTGGCATTCCGCTGAAACTTGCGCCAACGTCGTATTCGTCCAAATGGTGCTTGATCAACTACGAAAACCGTTTGCATCCAGAATTCGGACGTGTTGTAGACGGGCGCACCTGTCTTTACATTGGAGGGGCTACGGGTAAGGTGGACACTGCATTGGAACCATGAAGGGACGCACCCTGCGCGATTGCGCCCATGATGCCAGCCTACGCTAAAGCTTCCGACTTTGCCATCTGCTACCGCCGCCGCGCTTTGCGCTATGGCGGTCAAGACGGCGGA
>CAMPAA010000113.1 GCA_946631345.1 uncultured Verrucomicrobiota bacterium | reverse complement strand
GCCTATCTGGGCCTCATGGGAAGACCAGCCGCAGCAAAGCGTGGCCGCCGCCGTGCGTTGCCCTCAACGCGCCGCCCGTCCGCGAATCCGGCGGATTGAGGGCAATCCGCCCTACCTCGCAACATGGTGCGTGGCTTGCCTTTCAGCCGCCGAAGAGTCGGTCGAGTATCTGCTCAGCCGGAGTGTACGCCTTCTTGGCGCTGTTGCACTCCTTGCAGCACGGCACGCAGTTGCCGCGCGTCGAGCGCCCTCCGCGCGCGACCGGCACAACGTGATCCATGGTCAGGTTCTCCGCGCCCACGTTGCGGTGGCAGTAGTGGCATTCGCCCTTGGCGATCTGGGCGCGCCACCAGTCCGTGGCGCGCAGCTCGCGCGCCTTTGCGCGTTCGCGCTTCACGTGCGCAGGGTCCGGATGGAGGTCAAGCCACTCTTCAGCCATGCCACATCCCCTTTCAGTGTTCGCCGTCGGCGGCGGGGTCGAGCGCCGGAAGCCCGGTGCGTACGCGGAAGTTGTAGAAGCGGTTGCGCCCCTCGCAGGCGGTGATGCCCGCATAGAAACGTTCGGGCAGGGCCTCGTCCTGGTATCCGAAATGGTATCCGCCGCACGAAACGTCCATCTGCACCTGGCCGCGCCGCTTTTCGAGAGTGACCTCAAGGTCATACCGGCGCTTAGCGTCGAATGGAGCGCGCAGGAACGCCGCCAGATGCCATTTCGGCTTGCCGTCCTCGAAAACATAATGCCACACGTTGATGCCCTCGTTGTAGAGCACGACCTCATGGTGCTCGCGGAATTCCGCGCGTCCCTGCGCATCTTCCCCGAGGCGGGGCGCGATTACGATGAGCGGGGCCATGAGATGGTCGAAGCTCATCTCGGAGGATATTCGCGCCTTTGCCGCGAACATCTTGCCGTAGACCATGCTCGTGTATATCTCCGTAACGTGTTTCGCGTATATCTCCTCGTCCGGGAGGTTTGGGCATGGGTTGCAGATGTGGTCGTCGCCCTGCTCAAACTCCTTCATGTAGTCCCACCGTGAACTCTTCACGGCGATCCAGTCGCTTCTGCTCCACTTGCCGCGGCCGAAATCGACGCGCAGCGCCTCCTTGCCATTCTTGCTCATATCTCTATCGCTCCTTTTCTCAAAATCTCCATGCCATCATCGGCAGTCACCCGCACAACCGTGGAGGCCACTCCGCCTGGCGACACTCCATCATCCACCACCAGATCTGCGGAAAGCCCCACGTCGGCAAGAGCCTGCGGGGCATCCGTTGCTGGGCTGCCGCCCGAGAGGTTCGCGCTCGTCACGCGCAGAACGCCGCCGCAGGCCGCAAGCAGCCGGCGCGTCCAGGCATGGTCTGGCACCCGGAATCCCTCATCGCCCGCCACGAGCGTGAGCGCACCTGGCCAATGCTTCGCCGCCAGCTCCAGCGCCCTCGGCGGGAGCGGGCCGCCGAACGTCTCGACCGCCGCCGTATCGGCCGCCAAGAGCGCGATCTTCTTGCGCCGTTCGCGTCCCTTTATCGAATAGAGGCGCTCGACGGCATCCGGGAAGGACGGGTGCGCGGCAAGCCCATACACCGTGTCGGTAGGGATCACCGCAACGCCGCCGGCGTTCAGCACAGCCGCCGCCTCCTCAAGCGCCGCATCTCCGCATTGAACGATTCTCATTCAGCAAGGCCCTCCCGCCGCCTGCGGAAGAAATCCCGCAATATCGCAAGAGATTCCTTCTCCATCACGCCGGTCACGATCTCAGGATGATGGTTTATGCCGGGATGCCCGAAGATGTTGAACACCGTTCCGCCTCCGCGCTTCGGGTCTGCCCCCCCCCACACGACCGTAGGCACGCGCGCGAGGATGATTGCGCCGGCGCACATCGGGCATGGCTCCTTCGTCACGTATAGCCGCGTGCCGGAAAGCCGCCAGGCTCCCTTTGCGGACGCGGCGGCGGTGAGCGCGAGCATTTCGGCGTGGGCCGTGGCGTCGCATAGCATCTCCGGCTGGTTGTGCGCACGCGCAAGGATGCGCGCCGTCACAGGGTCGGGATCGAACTCGCCGTCCCTTCCGCCGGCGAGCGGCGCCGGCTCCACGATGACGCACCCTGTTGGCACCTCGCCGTCCGCCGCAGCCTTCTCGGCCTCGCGCAGCGCCATCTTCATGAAGAACGTGTCAAAGTCAGATGTCATGCGTCGACAACCCTGCGGACCTCCGCCGCCGTCACGCCCATGAGCAGGATGCGCTTCTGCTTAGAGGTCTCGCCGGACTTGAACGCCACGCGGCCCTTCGGCAGACCGAACGCATCCGCCAGCGTCTCAACCAGTTCCTTGTTCGCCTTGCCGTCGACGGGCGCGCACTTCACGCGCACCTTCACGGCGTCGCCGATAAGCCCGTCCACGCCCGCCCTGGACGAGCGCGGCTGGGCCTTGACGTTAATGACCGTCCCTTCAGCCGTTTCAGCGAAATACATGGCGACCGCCCTGCGTCCCGTTCAGGCCCGCCTGAATGCGTCGCGCAGCGCATCCACCTTGTCGGTACGCTCCCACGGGAACGCCTTGCGGCCGAAATGTCCGTACGCCGCCGTGTCCTCGTACTTCCAACCCTGTGGCGCTGTGAGCCCAAGATCGCCGGTGAGGGCATACGGACGGAAGTCGAACACTTTCCCGGATAGCAGGAACTTCTCCAGCTGTTCGTTCGTCACGCCATTCTCCGTGCCGAAGGTCTTCACGCAGATTGACACCGGCCGGTCGACGCCGATGGCGTAGGCCACCTGTATCTGGCACCGACCCGCCAGCCCGGCGGCTACGATGTTCTTCGCCGCATACCTCGCGTAGTAGGCGGCGCTACGGTCGACTTTGGACGGATCCTTGCCTGAGAACGCGCCGCCTCCGTGCGCGGCCATGCCGCCGTAGGTATCCACGATGATCTTGCGACCGGTGAGCCCGGAATCCCCGCACGGGCCTCCCACCACGAACTGTCCGGTCGGGTTCACGTAGAACTTCGTACGGTTCGTCAGGAGCTTCGTCTTTGCGAGGAACTCGCGTGCCGCCTCCTCCATGACCTTGTAGCACTTCCTGTTCGCCCCATCCTTGGTCGTCTGGTGCGACAGCACCACGGTGTCGATCGCGATCGGCCGCCCTCCCTCGTACACCACCGATATCTGCCCCTTCGAGTCCGGACGCAGGAACGGCAGCACGCCCCTGTGGCGCAGCTTGGCGAAGTGGGCCAGCAGCGCGTGTGACCACATGATCGGTGCCGGCATGAGCTCCTTCGTCTCGTTCGAGGCGTAGCCGAACATCATCCCCTGGTCGCCGGCGCCCTGCTTCGCCTTCTCCTTGCGGTCCACGCCCTGCGCGATGTCGGGGCTCTGCCCGTGCAGCGCGCTCATGTACGTGAACGACTCCCACGAAAACCCCTCCTCCGCGCGGTCGTATCCTATGCGCTTCACCACGCGGCGGGCTATCGCGCCGGTATCGACATCCTTTAGGCCGCGGCAGGATATCTCGCCTGCGTTCACCACGAGGTCGGGCGCGACCATGGTCTCGCAGGCAACGCGCGCGTTGCGGTCCTTCTTCAGGCAGGCGTCGAGGATGGCGTCCGATATCTGGTCGGCGACCTTGTCGGGATGGCCCTCCGAGACCGATTCGGAGGTGAATACGTGGCGGTGTGTTCTGTTCATCAGATGCTCCATTTGTTTAAGCTGTCTTCTGCATGTCGCAGAGATTGCGGTAGATTCCGCCTGCGGCGTACAGCTGGTCGTGCGTACCGCGCTCGACGATGCGCCCCGCATCCATGACTAGGATGAGGTCGGCATGGCGGACGGTTGAAAGCCTGTGGGCGATGGCGAACGTGGTGCGGTTCACCATCAGGTTCTCGAGCGCCTCCTGCACCGACCGCTCGGTCACGGTGTCGAGCGCGCTCGTCGCCTCGTCCAGCACCAGTATCGGCGGATTCTTGAGTATCGCCCGGGCTATGGCGATGCGCTGGCGTTCGCCGCCTGAGAGCGCAAAGCCCTTCTCGCCGACGATGCGCGCATAGCCTTCCGGCTGGGCCATTATGAAGTCGTGCGCGTTGGCGAGCCTGGCTGCGGCCACCACCTGCTCGTGCGTCGCGCCGGGCGTGCCGTAGCGGATGTTCTCCTCGATGGTGTCGTTGAACAGCAGAGTCTCCTGCATCACCGCCCCCACAAGTCTGCGGAGGTCGCACACGGCCACATCCTTGAGATCCACGCCGTCGATCGTGATGCGCCCCTCCTGCGGGTCGAAGAATCGTGCCAGCAGGTTGCTCAGCGTCGACTTTCCGCTTCCCGTTCCGCCGACGACGGCCACCATCTTCCCGCGCGGCACCTCGAACGAGGCGTGGGAGACTGCCGGGCGCTCGGCGGTGTCGAACTGGAAGGTGACATCCTGGAACGCGATGCGGTCGTCGAAGGTGGGCTTGCGCACCGGGACCTCCTTCTCCGGCAGCTCCATGTGCAGATCCAGCACCGAGTAGATTCGGTTCAGCGCCGCAAGCGACGTCTCAAGCTGCACCTGGAGCTTCGATAGCTGCTTGACGGGCTTGTAGATGATCAGGAGCGGCGCAAGCATCGGAACGACATCCGATATCTTCACCCCCATGACGAAGCACCACACGATGAACGCGCAGATGAGCAGGATGCCCACAGTCTCGACCGTCGGCCGCACCATCAGGCCAACGCGCAGCCCGCGCATTATGGACTTAAGGAGGTACCTGTTGGTCGCGGCGTAGCGCACGTTCTCGTACTGTTCCGTGTTGTAGCTCTTCACGATCTTGATGCAGGTGAGCACCTCGTGTATCTTCGCACCGACCATCGAGCCGCGCTGCATCGTCTTCTTCGCCCACTTCTTCACCCTGCGCCCGATCATTTGGATCGGCAGCACGAACAGCGGGAACCCGATCAGTATCAGGCAGAGCGTGGGCATCATGTGGTTTGCGACGGCGAACCAGATGATGTAGCCGAAAGCCACGATGATCTCAAACGGCGCAAGCGCCACCTCTGTGAGGATTGTCGTGAGTATCGTGTGGATGGTGTTTGGATCGGAGACGATGCGCATCAGCAGCTGCCCCATGTCCACACGCCCGAAGAACTGCAGGTTCTGCCGCTGCACGTGCTCCAGCAGCTCCATCCGCAGGTCGGCCACGGCGTGAGAGCCAGACCATATGAGGCAGTAGTTGTTGAGATACATGAGGCCGAGCCGCACAAACGCCACCAGCGGCACGATGAAGCAAACTATAAGGACGAGCGCTCCGCCCATTCCGCCCTTTTCGTCCTGAAGGCTTATGCCGCACTTCGCCGCCCACTTCTCGACCGTCGGGTACCAGCCGGGCAGTTTGGAGTTCTTGGCTATCTCCTTCTCAAAGGCGTTCTTCCTGGAACGGTGCGCGCGCTGGCCGTCGAGCGCAGGCCGGGCCTCGGCCTTCTGCGCCGACTCCGCCACACGCATCTCGACCTTCGCGTCATGCGATTCCACGTGCTGCAGGGCTGGCTGCACAACCTGGAAGAAAGGCACGAGCGTGCCAGCCGTCAACATTCCGCTTATGATTCCTATGAGCAGACGGAACCAGTATTTTCTGGCATACTTCCATACGCGCCGATACGCCTCCCACCCCGAATACTCGCGGTCAAAAAACTCTTTTCTGTACTCGATCTTGGTCATACTTTTTGTAAGGCGTTTATTTTACCACATTTCCGAGCATATCTTCCCAGAGGTCGAGGATTTTCGCGCGGCTGTAGCGCGTGGCGCAGTAGTCGCGCGCGCCCTCCCCGAGACGGCGGCGGAGATCGCAGTCCTGCATCATCCTGCGGAGCCCGTCGGCATACGACGCCGCGTCAGGGGCCGTCACTATGCCTGTCGTATCCGTCACTATGTCCTCAACGCCCGGAAGCGCGCGCTGAGCCACCGCCGCGAGGGAGAATCGCGCCGCCTCGAGGATTGCGAGCGGGAACCCCTCCAGCGTGGACGGGAAGGCTATGAACGCCGCGCGCGAATATTCGCCGCCCAGGTCGCCTGTGAAACCGACCATCTCGACGCGCCCGGCAAGCCCACGCCTGTCAATCAGCGCCCGGCACTGCGCGGCGTAGGCGGTGGAGTCCTTTCCGAGCAGGCGCACCTTCCATTCCGGGAAATCCGCCGCAAGCATCGAAAACGCCTCTATCAGGAGTTTCTGGTTCTTCACACGGTTGAGCGCGGCTGCGGGGTATAGGATAACGGGCGACGGCTGAGGAACGGCACCATCCCCGGCCACACCTTCCGTGTAGTTGCCGATCACACTCAACTTGGGATGCGGCGCGATTCTACGGAACTCGCGTTCATACGACGAACAAAGCACCTGAACGGCGTCCGCCATGTCGAACGCCTTGCGGATGCGACGGTTGCGCAGCGGATGCCGCCACTTGAAGAACCCTCGCGGCGCAAGATGCAGCTGCAACACGACCTTTGCGCGGTTCGGGCGGCTGAAGTAGCCGGCCTCCATCAGATCGACAATCTCGTTCGAGCCGGTGGCAACGACCACATCGAACCGTCCGCCGACATCCCCTGCGCCACCTACGATCCTCGACAGGAACTCCGGCTTCTCCATAAGCGAGACTTCGTGACCGCGCTCGGCAAGCCCGGCGGCAAAGTTCCGCACGGCGCGGTCGGCGCCGCGCCCGGTGGAGAGGTTGTCCTTGTAGACCGCAATCCGCATAGGTGTCAAACTCACCGGTATGTCACGAAATCCTTGATGTCACGCTTGTCTGAGTGCATCTTGGACGGCGCGACTCCCTTCTGCGGGTATCCCACGTCAAGTAGAAACGATGGGGTGAGGTTGCCCGGAATGTCAAACGCGGCCGCGACCTCCTTGGGATTGAAGAACTTCACCCAGCACGAGCCAAGCCCCTGCTCAAACGCCTCCAGCATCATGTGCGTGCCGACAATCGACGAATCCATCACGCCTGAGTTGTCGTTTCCGTCAAACGGGCTGGTCCACGCCTTAGACCTATCGTAGCACACGACAAACACCACTGGGGCCCCATACGCGCAGCGCGAAAGCTTGTTTATCTTTGCGAGCGCCTCCTGGCTCTTCAGCACATATATGTGGAACGGCTGAAGGTTCTTGGCCGTGGGCGCGACGCGCGCGGCCTCAAGTATTGCGTCTATCTTCTCCTGCTCGACAGGCGTGTTAGCGTAGTAGCGGACGGAAAACCGGTTCTTTGCGAGCTGAAGGAAGGTTGGGTTGGCCTTTTCCGCTTTCACATTCTCTGGCCTGGAGCATCCGCCGACAAAAAACAGCGCCGAGCAGACAAACAGGGTTGCAGCGCATTCCATTGACTTCATGATTTCCTTTTTATTCATTGTCCGATTCCTTTCTGACTCACTGAACACCGCCTTGCGATGAAATTCATGGTGCGTATTTTATCACACACCGCCTACTTCGGGGCAAAGCCAACCTTGCAAAAGCCATCGCGCGCATCGTGAGGTTGCGGGAGCTGGCTATTCTTCACCGTCGCAGGGAATAGGAACTCCAAGCTGGGTGAAGAAATCGGCTCCCCACTTGTCCATTTCATGCACGATAGGGACGGTCGCCTTGCCAAGGGGAGTCAGAGCGTACTCCGTCTTGGGCGGCACAACGGGATAGACCTTGCGGGAGATGACACCATCAGCCTCCATCTCGCGGAGCTGCTGGCTCAGCATCTTTGCCGTCGCCTGCGGTATCCGGCGTTGCAGTTCGCTGTAGCGCATCACGCCCTTCTCGTTCAGCCACCAGATGATGATGGCCTTGTACTTTCCGCCTATGACGGCTATCGCCGCCTCCACCGTGCAGTGCAGTTTCTTCGCCTCGCTCTTTGTCATTCCAGCAGACCTTGATTTCCTTTTGGTTAGTATGATACAAAAAAGTGCATTCTTGCGCTTATGCGGGGTATTATATTATAATGCGCCCCGTTTTACAAGCAGCAGGATTGTCCTGCAACAAAAAGCGAAAAGGAAAAGAAAATGAGATCAAACATCGCAGACTACAACGCGGTTGTCGAGGCCGCGTCAAAATTCACCCGCAGCGTCGCGGAGGGCAACAGCAAGTACGCCAAGGAGCTTTTCACGGAGGACGCCTGCCTCTTCGGATTCCTCAACGGCAAGTTCGAGCGCGGCAGCATCGAGCAGTTCTACCGCAACGTAGACACGGTCGGCGCGGGCGAGAACTTCAAGACGCGCATCGATGTCCTAGAGCTTGAAGAGACGCTTGCGGTGGTGCGCGTCCTTGAAGAGGGCTGGGGCGGCAAGATCGACTTTACGGACGTGCTTCTCCTCCTGAAGATCGACGGAGAATGGAAGTGCGTCGCCAAAGCGTACAACCAGAACTCGAACACGGTCGAGAAGTAAGGAGCGTCGAAATGGCAAAGAAAGATTTGGGCGTAGTCCCAGCCGTGTATCCGATGCCTGTTCTCATCGTCGCCGCGTACGACAAGGACGGCAAAGTGAACGCGATGAACGCCGCATGGGGCATGATCTGCGACATGGACAAGATCGCGCTCTTCATCAGCGAGGGTCACAAGACGACGAAGAACATCCTCGAATCAAAGGCGTTCACCGTCGCCATCGCGGACAAGGCGCACATGGACGTCGCGGACTACTTCGGCATCGCGTCGGGCAACAACACGCCCGACAAGTTCGAGCGCACGGGCTACACGGCCGTCAAGTCGCAGCACGTCAACGCGCCGATCATCGACGAATTCCCCGTCACGATGGAATGCAGTCTTGCTGAGGTCGTATCGACTGAGACGATGTACTGCATCGTCGGGAAGATCGCCAATGTCGTCGCGGACGAGGCCGTGCTGTCCGACAACGGCAAGGTCGATCCGGCGAAGCTCAACGCGCTCATCTTCGACCAGTTCCAGAGCGGCTACTACGTCACCGGCGACAAGGTCGGCCAGGCCTGGAACGCCGGCAAGCCGCTCATGCAGAAGAAGTAAACAAGGCTTGAATGCCGAACCGCCCTGCCGTGTTCGGGAATACAGGCAAAAGGCTTCCGAGAATCAGCGCTGGTGCCGTTTGTCAGGGATGTAAGCCCCTTCCTCCGCATATGTAGGCATCATGTGCGTCCCGTGCACGCGCTTCCCCTCGCCTGTGCACGCTGTCATTTTGCCGCCAAATTGGATTAATGTGCCGCCAAATCTATAGTAATTTGGCGGCAAAATACCACACAATGGCGGCAAATCTTTATGGCGCACGGAAACGGAGTTCCATTGCACGAGTAGTCCGATACAAGATCACAGGGTGAAAAGAGGCTGGGGCCACCGCGAACGCGAAGAGCGCTGCCGCGATGAGGCGGCAAAACTGCATCGTCATCAGTTTAGCCAAAGACATCCAATATGAAGCTCTTCACGGAAGAAACACGGACGCCTTCCCCGGCGGTAGGCGAAACCCTGGCGGATTTTGCCGGATTGTGGACAAGATGCATTTTGACCTCGTCCACTTCTCTGCCAAGCGATGCTGCAAGACGACGCATAGGCACGGTCATGTCAGGCGTGGCGGTGGCGGATATTTTGCACTCGGCAAGAACGGCGCATCCCTCCCGAGGCGCAAGAACGATGTCCACCTCCAATCCCTGCTCGTCCCGGAAGTAGTACACTTCACCAGCATTCCCGGCGGATTGCTGCGCCTTTATGATTTCGGAAACGACAAATCCTTCAAATACCGCCCCGGCAAAAGGCGGGCGCGCTAGCTCCACCGCAGAGCGAATGCCCAGCAGATGGCAGAGCAGTCCAGAATCGGAGAAATACACCTTGGGCGTTTTGACA
>CAMPAA010000112.1 GCA_946631345.1 uncultured Verrucomicrobiota bacterium | reverse complement strand
CCTGCCCTGCGCACTTGTGGCGCCAAAGCTTTGCGAAGGCGCATCATCGCGCCGCTCCTTCCTTGCCCAAAACATTTCTATCATCGGTGCGTCTTCGTCATTCCTGCACGCAGACTGGCCAATCCGTGCGCGAATTGTAGTCCGGACAGACCTTGAATTGCCACTCGCAATGACGCCCTTCAGCACCAAAAAAGCCTACGGGGCAGATGCGGCAACGGTAGCACTTCCCAGCGGTCAGCGTGTTTGGTGGTGTCCTGAAGACAATGCGATCTTGCCGATGCTTTGGAATCCGGTAGTAGTCAGATATCTGGAAGTACGACTTAGTCTCACCGCCTTCCTCCGTGAGTTCCACGCGGTAGCCGAAGACGGACTCGGACCTTTCAACCGCATTGAACATCAGATAGACATAGCCGAAATCGTACCAGAGCGTAGGCTCGGCATCGCCCGTGAACTGCGGCACAGTCTCGGACATGCAGCGACGTTCAGGCGAATACGGTGCGCACGCCGGATTATGCGGCCACGGCACCGTCCACGGAGAAGATGGATCCAGTTCGCGCCGGTCGCGTGCCGTGAAGCGCCGGAAGACAAGTCTGTCACGAAACACCTCTAGTAGTATGAATCCGACAGACTCATGTCCGTACGGAAGGAGGCACGACACCTGGTTTGCGGCTGGCGGGTTGTTCTCGACGCATCCGTAGCAGAGCGTAGAAGTATCGACCGCCGTGAATTCCCCCTGCCAGATGGAACGCGGGTCCTGCAACGGATTGTGGGTGTGTCCCGAAATGCTGACGACCTGCGGATATTCATTCAGGAGTTTCCTCAGCGGGCCGCACATCCTTTCGCCGCCAGAGTCGTTCACCGTGTCCTTCGCGTGGTAGTGCGTCACCACGAACACCGGCTTCGTAGGATCGCGACGGACAGACTCGTCGATTGCGAACTTGAGCCGCGCGATCTCCCCCTCTGTGTAGCCTACGGCGCAGGACATCGACAGGGCGACGAAGTCGTAGCCGCCGATCGTGCGCCTCACCACCCATTCATCCGCCCCATAACCGAAGACGGCGTTGAAGTCGCGGAGGCACACGGCTGGCGTACGCTCCGCCTGAAGTGCCTCCGGGACGAACTCAATCTCGTGGTTGCCCATGCAGGCGACGTGCGGAATCTTTCCGAGGCGCGCATCGCAATGCGCCTTGTAGTAGGCCACGGCGTCCGCATCGAGTCCGGAGTCGTTTATGTCACCGTCGTTCACCACAACGTCAGGCTTGAACGGCGCAAGCACGTCGAGCGCCCGCTCAAGGTTGCGCATCCCCGCGTCCTCGGGGTACGGATATCCCTGTATGTCACTCATCACTGCAACGCGTAGGATCGGCCGCTCGGCGTTCACCGCCGTAACCGAGCGCGGAAGAGTCGCCGCCGTACCCAGAAACGCCGCGCCTCGCAGGAAGTCCCTCCTGTTCATGTCATTTCCGACCATGTCTTGCTCGTCAACAAATCCATTACTTGCGCTGCGGTTACACAAAGCAACGTCTTCGTTTCCGCCACGTCACTTTATTATGACAACCGTGCCTTTCTTGTTGCCCTGCAGTTTTACCATCGTGTTCGTAACGATTACTTTCAAATTCCAGTTGCGCGGCGCGCCAACAAGCTCAGCATTTTCCAAGAGCATCTTGGACTCCGCTGGAATGCTCGTTGCAGTGAAGAGCGTGACGGCATACGAATCCTGTCCTTCAAGATCTGGCAACGCATACTTCACGGCCCCCGTCACGGTTAGCGTACCGATGCCCGAAAGCGCCGCACGCGTCGCACCGCCGTTGAACGCAACAGTCACATCGTTGCCGCCAAACGACGCAGCACCCGCAATTGCGCCGCCGTTCAACTCCAATGTGTTCACACCGGAGAGCGTAGCATTGTTGAACGTCTGAACGGAGTCGCCGCAGACGGCGAGCGTTCCCCTGCCCGTCACGCTGCCGGAGAACGTCGCGGGCGCATAGGCGTTGATTTCGCCCACGGCGTCCCATTCGAGGTTCAACGCACCCGCGCCGGATAGCGGCCCGAACTTCTCGTAGTCCGTCGCCAGTTTCAGCGTTGCCCCTGCGTCAATCCTTACCGGCGACTTGTCGCCAAGCGAATCGCCCGCGCCCATGTCGAGGAGCGGCCACTTGTCCGAGACAGGGAACGGACCAAGTTCCTGATAGTTCTTTGTAAGCACATCCTCCGTCGGCTCGTAGTTTCCAATCGTGTCCACCTTGTAGTAGGTGGTGCCATCGAACGAAACCTCCAGTTTCCACGCCCGAGGCAGACGGTTGTTCTGCGAGTTCCTGGGCGAAGTGCTGGTCAGGGAATAGGCGTCGAACTCCAGCACTTCATGGGCGTTGATTACGACAAAGCTCGGCATTCCCTTCACGAAGAACCGATCCGAATCTCCCGCCGATCCATCGCCATACGCAATGACATTGTTGCAGAGATTCGCCTGATTTCCGGAAACAGCCGACGAACCAGTCATCGAAGCAGTTGTGGCGGACGGCCATTCGATGCGCTCACCGTCCTTCATGAGGCTGATTTCAGTCAACTGCCAGCCGTAGGAATTGGCGTCCGCATCTGGAGCGTACGTCTCGTAAACAGTGAACCGAATGTACTGCGCCTTGATCTTGCGGTGCGTATCGCGCGTCGTGCCGGACGCGAACAGCGCCGAGGGAAGCGTACTGAACGCCGTGCCGGAAGACTGTGCGCCACCATTCAACGCAAGCGGCCCACGCCTCTCGGCATTGCTGGAGGTGGAGTAGCTTTGCGATCCGACGGCGCACAGCGTCCATGAGCCATCGGCACCGGTATCGGAGACTTCAACTTTCCACGATGTCGGCGTACGGTTTGCAGGGAAAGTGTCGGATGTATACCATTCGTATGAGGCGAAGGTCACTCCACTAACGGTATCGATCACGACAGGCGGATACTTGTACATGCCACTATCATCTGCCTTGATCAACGTACGCGTTGCCGTGTTCCCATCAATGAGATAAGATGGGGTGGCCGAATGATCGCCGCCAGTTCCAACTTTACTGGCGGTCGTTCCCTGCGGCCATGCCACCGTGTCGCCATTAGCATCCAAAAGCATGAACTCGTTCGCAGTCCACGGATAGGAATTATCCGTGCCAGAAGTGGCAAGCGGCGTAAAGCGGATGTACCGTGCCGTGACGGATGAGATGGTTGTGCGCCCACGTGCGACGGTCAATGTTCCGCCGTGAACAACGGTAGCGCCAGTGTAGGCGGAATCCTCAGTCTCGATCACGCGCTCGCCGCTGCCGCGCTTGACAAGACCAAGCTGTCCGTTTTCGCCATCCTTGAGGCTACCGAACAGATGCTCGTCGGCGCGGCTGTCGTCAAGCAGCACCGCAACGGGTTCCGTGCCGCCATTCTCCACAGCCAGGTTCTGCGCACTCTTGATGGAAACCGGCTGCTCGGCATTGACGGACGACGAGAGGGCAAGCGCACCCCGCAGATATTCCGCACCAGAACGGGTCGAAGCAGTGAACGCACCCGTATAGCCAGACAGGTCGCCTGGCGCGAAAACGGTGCCGTCTTCGATTGATATTTCGCTGGAACCCGCAAGAGCGCCAAATGCCACGGGATCCGTACTGGAGAAACGGGATGATACATTCGCGCCAAGCGAAATCGCCGTATTCCTGTTGAATGGATCGCCGGGACGGCTTTCCGCAGAGAAGAGAGTGTTGGTGGACGAGGTTGTATTCTGCCTTGAATACCACTGGTAGTTGCGCTTGGAATCGGCAAGGTACCACCCATTCACTCCAACGCGCTTCACATACATGTCCCAGCCGGACGGACGACAGGAGGTGTCCTGATCGGCCTCGTCAAACGGTGTAATCCTGTAGCCGTCAATCGCCGCGAGGTCAGACGTGGTAAACGTGACTGTCTGCGCACCCGCTTCGCCAGCCTGCCAATATGAATTCGCGCGGTCGTCGCACAGATTCGACGCTGGATTGCTCTGAGATGCCGTGGACGAAGCCGCAACGTTGGCGATCTTCACGGGACTTCCCCTGTATGTCAGTCCGATTTCGCCGAGGCGCATCAGCTTGGTGCCGTCAACCGGCGGCTGGAACACGAACTTTACGTAGTTCGCCCTGTCAAGAATCTGGAACTGAGATGAGCCAATCATGTTAAGCACAGACAGGGAGTTGGTGTTTGAGGCAACCCCTGTGATGTTAAACGGCCTGTTTGAGCAGCTGACAATCTTGATCTTGCCGGGCGATTCCTCGAAAGCGCCGTAGTAATATGAGGATTCCGAACCCGAAAGCGTGACTTCCGCATCAGTTGACGATGTGTTGACCACGCGTCCGTAAACGGTTCTGTCTGCATCCGACATGCCCTCGTTGTTCGCGATGCGTAGCGCCGAGAACGATTTCCCGTTCACGTCGAGCGTGCCAAACACGTGAAGGACATGATTGGCTCCAAAGGGGCTGTCAATGCCGAGCTTGAGCGACGCACCTTCCATGATTTTCAGATTCGTCACCGATGATGGCGTCTGCATGGCAAGAGTGCCGTTGCCGGAAGTGACTGTCAGCGTATCGCCGACAAGCGTGTACGCCGCGCCTGTGATATACATCGGATCGTCGGCGAACGCGTAGAGCATCGTTCCCATTCCGATCATGGCTGTCGCCATTTTGATTGTTGTCATGCTCATAGTTGTTTGTCCTTTCTTTTCAATTCCGAGATTGGTTTTGTTAGGTTTACAGAAGAGGAATTACCCTAACATTGTCGAAGTGACACTTCTCCCCCGGATTCTGCCACATCATCATTCTGACCACAAAGCCGTCCGCACCCTCCGGCACCCGAATAACCGCACGCCCCCTGCGCCAGCCGTTTTGCTCTTCCCCAAAGCGAACCTGAACAGGCGGATGCGTACCGTGAATCCATTTTCCATCTCGCTTCCAGGCGACGTCAGTTCCATGGATATCCCCTTTGGCCGAAAGCATAATAAGATATCGCTGCCCCGAACGCACTCCGTCCTTGATCTCGAGAGAGAACACGCCATTGCCAACGCCCTCTGCGCAAAGCGACTGTGAATCCCCATCGCCTTCGGTCAAGTCGCAGTAGAGCCGCCCGTTTCTGAAATGGCGAGACTGCCAGGCTTCATACGGTGCCGGCACAACCTCGCTTGCGCTGCGGCACTCGACGTTGGCGTTCAGCGGAACAGGCCGATCCTTGCCGATTTGTTCCTCCTTCATGCGCTTGGCGGCGAACCGATACGGTGCTTTCGTCGCCATCATCACATCGAAAAGTCCCGGCAGACGTTCTTCCCACGTGACATGGCTTATCGCGCGCTTGTCCTTCTTCTGGTGGCAGTCGCTTGTCCACAGCCCCCAGCAATTCGATTCGCCCCAGAACCAGATGTACTCATCAGCCGCATCGGCGGCCTGCGCAAAATTCTGCTCGAAGTGCCCCAACGCCGATCCATTCACAGGCTCTGCATACCAGTTTGAATCTTTGGGGGCAACGTACCTGTCCATGTAGAATCCAAACGACACACTCAAAGAGTTAAGGTATTTTGCCCTGTTCTCTGGCGACAGCAAGCGGACAAGCGTTCCCCGCATCTGCCATGCGGCGCGATAGTAGTCGCCCCTTTCCGCTTCATACCTGTAGGAGTCTTCGCATCCATCGACAATCTTCGCCGTCTCGGGCAGAACGTCAAAGATGCCGTCCACGAACGCAGGCCAGAGATCGCCCATCTCCCGCGCATCTCGCAACGGGTCATCAGACCCAAGATAGGTCTGCCTGAGCGAAAGCATCCAGAACCCCAGCAGATGAACGTCGGGGAACTCCCTGAACACGTCACGAAACACCTCTTGTCCGCGACGGCGGGCGAGCGGGACAAGTTCATCGTAAGGCGGTTCACCGGCTCTGCGGATGAACTGTTCCTGATTGTGGTAGTCTTCGGGATCCATGGAAAGGCCACGGAACCCGCCCTGCTTGGCGAACCACGCCGCAAGCGTCATGTTGGAA
The DNA here is from genome assembly GCA_946631345.1 of uncultured Verrucomicrobiota bacterium. GTDB lineage: Bacteria > Verrucomicrobiota > Kiritimatiellia > RFP12 > UBA1067 > UBA1731. Next base: position 3,837 of record CAMPAA010000112.1, on the reverse strand, counting down.
GTCACAAGCCCCCACTTCGCATCGTCCGTCCAGCCCAACCGATGGCGTGACGGCGCACGGAAAGCATGGATGAAGCTCTCGCGCATGGAACGGTGTGAGGTCAGTTCGCGGGCAGTTGGGAGCAACTCCTCGAATATCTCCTTCTTCCATGGAAGGTGCATGATCGTATGGGTGCTCGCCCATGCGCCATTCTTTGACTCCTCGTTCAGATAGATGCCAATACCGTCTATCGACGTCTTGTCAAGTTCGTCCACATAGCCCACAAGGTCACGCATCGAAATAAGCGAGTACTCCCAACCGAAAGCAACGCACTTCAAAGCCTTAGCATGGACAGACGCCGACAACGCAACAGCCATTGTCGCCGCCATTGTCAACTGCTTCAGCATGTTTTTCCCACTGTGCATAGAAGTTGAGTCCCATATTTCTTTTTAAAATTTGCCCGCATTGTATCATTTCGCCCCAAAAACCAAAACCCCTCACATGAGGGGTAGGGGGAGATGCCAAAGGCATTGCACTGAATTGGCAAATATGAGATACTATCTGTGTGAACAAAAGAGCCATCATCGCCATTGCATTTGCCGCGTTCTACGTCTTCGCCGCGTACTGTAACGAAGCGTCCCCCACCCGAAAGACGATCCGCAGCGCGGACGGCATAAGGTCTGTCAGCATGATGGACGCCGCACCGCCCGGAATACCGTTCGACATAACAGCATGGGTCATCTATCTTGAGAATGTCGATCATGGCAGCATTTATGTCAAAGACGATTCTGGCTCAACAACACTAATAAACCATCTCTCTGCGACAAACTCCCCCATACGCGCAGGGGATTTTGTTCGCGCAACGGGACGAGTCTTTCTGAAACGCAATGGCATCTACGCATACTGTCTTGAAATGACATATCTTGCGCACAAGGAGCCGAAAGCGCCCTTGCATTTGACGGTCGAAGAACTCCTCTCTGGGCGGCATGACGGGCAGCTCGTCACCGTGCGCGGCACGATCCGTGATTCATTCCTAGACGATATCGATAACCGTTCTCTGTATCTCAGCCTTAAGGACGGCGAAAAGTCGATCTACATGGTAGCCTCCACGAAAGACAAAACCTCAATTGACCCTGATGGCATCATCGGCGACATGGTGGAGGCTACAGGCATCTGGATATCGGGACGTAACATCGGAACACGGCAACACATCGGGCGGCTCCTTATGTTGCTTGGGGATAATCCTCTGCGCACCATAAAATCCCGCGAAGCTGACATATTCAACGCCCCTGAGATTGCAGAAGTGAAGTCTCTCATGCCAAATGAAGTGGTGCCCCTTGAACGACGGCGTATCACGGGAACCGTGTTGGCATCGTGGCAGGGTGATCAGGCACTCGTCAGAACCGATGACGGCAGCATTGTCCGCATCGATCTCTCATCCCCTCCTGTCCCTGAAGCCGGTCGCCGGATAGAGGCGGTAGGGTTCCCAGAGACCGATCTCTACGCAATAAACCTCAACAACGTCAGGTGGCGTCCAGCGCAAGGCAATCCGATTCCGCCGCAGCCGCCACTGAATCTACTCAAAAGGCGCATGCAAATGGGCAGCAACACGCCGCAACGGATACAGGCGGCGTTTCATGGGCGCACGGTCGTTGTCACGGGCATCGTCCGAGGCCTTCCGCAGAGCGAGGGCGACAGGCGTCTGATTCTGGAGTGCGAGGGGAACCTTCTGCCGATTGACTTCAGTTCGTGCCCGGACGCCATTTCGGGGCTTGCAATAGGCTGCACGGTGGAAGTGCGCGGCGTGTGGGTGATGGTGGCGGACAATTGGCGGCCAAACTCCGTGTTCCCGAAGGTGAAGGGCGCGTTCGTGGTCGTGAACGCGCCGGATGACCTGCGGGTGCTGGCGCGTCCGCCGTGGTGGACGCCGGGGCGGCTTATGGCGGTGATCGGCGCGCTGCTCGTCATGCTCGTATGGATATTCGCGTGGAACCGCATCCTGAACCGGCGTTCGGAGAGGCGAGGACGCCAGCTCTACAACGAAAGGGTCGCGCACGTAAGAACCGAAGCGAAGGTCGAGGAGCGCACGCGTCTCGCCGTCGAGCTGCACGATGCAATTTCGCAAACACTGACGGGCGTCGCCCTACAGGTGGACTCTGCCGCAATGGCAAACGGCGATGACAGCAATCCCGTCGGCGCATTCCTCAAGACATCGCGCAACATGCTCGCCTCATGCCGCCGTGAGCTTAAAGACTGCCTCTGGGATCTGCGCAGCAGGACTTTCGAGGAAAAGGACATGACTGAGGCCATCGTCCGCACGATAGGTCCGCATAAGGGTGCCGCCGCTGCAAGCGTCCGGTTCAACGTGCCACGCGAGCGGCTCTCCGAGTCGATGATGCACACCATACTCAGCATCGTGCGGGAGCTCGTGGTTAACGCCATACGGCACGGCAAGGCGACACACGTTTGGATTGCCGGCGAACATCACAACGGGAGAATCACATTTTCGGTCCGGGACAACGGATGTGGCTTCGACGCTGCTTTGGCGCCAGGTCCGCAGGACGGCCATTTCGGGTTGCAGGGTGTACGAGAGCGCGTCAACGAGACCGGAGGGACGGTGGACATCGCAAGTTCTCCCGGCGACGGCACCAAAGTTACAGTATCAATCAAAATAGAAACTTCCCAGATATCACAATAGCCCACAATGTCACAGAAGTCACAAGACATGAAAACAAAAATCAGAATTCTACTTGCCGACGACCATCTGGTTGTCAGGATGGGAATTGCTTCAATACTGTCCTTCGAGAAGGACATCGAGGTGATGGGCGAAACGGACAACGGAGCAGACGCCGTGAGACTCGCACGCGAACTGAAGCCCGATGTTGTGCTGATGGACCTCAAAATGCCACAACTCAACGGCGCTGACGCCACGATGCAGATACACGCCACCAACCCCAACGTGAAAATACTGATCCTCACCACATTCGGCACATCTGCGGAGCTTAAGACGGCGATGGACTGTGGCGCGTCTGGAGCGCTGCTGAAAAATTCATCACAGGCAGAAATCATCAACGCCATACGCGAGGTGGTGTCCGGCAAGTGCGTCATGAACTACGAGATACAGCACGGCATTGAGGAACTTAAGTCCGTACCAAAGATGTCACAACGTCAACTTGAAATACTGAATCTCGTCGCCAAAGGCTTCTCCAACAAGGAAATCGCGGACATTCTCGGCGTCTCGCTTGAAACCATCAAAGACCATATCAAGAAGATACTTGTCAGGATGGGCGTCTCCTCGCGCACCGAAGCCGCCTCCCTCGCCGTCAACCTGCAACTGGTAACAGGATAACGGCATACGGCACATCATCCATAAGGCACATCATCATAGGCCGAAAACAGGCAGGTGCTACGGCCAATCAACCCGCAAAACCACGCAATCCCCATCCACCATCAACCGCCGCCCCTATCGACCACGGCGTGGCTCGGCCTCCGGCCTCGGGGGATATTCCTGCGCAATCCCCGCCCACACTACAAGACCATGCTATTCTGGTCCTTATTTCATTTTATAACATCAAACAGTATCGACTTGTCGAGCAGGAATGGGATGATTCCGACGAAGGAAAGTTGTACAATCAAGTGAGTCAAATCGGAAAGGCCAGGTTTCGAGGTGGAGAGCAGAGGCAAAAAGGAAGAAAGACAGGGAGCGGAAGAGGAAAGAAAAAAGGAGGAAGGCACCGCCTCGAGCGCGTAATCAACTCAATCCACCGCAAGCTCCTCGGCGGGAAGACTGCATATGAATACGACTGTGTAGTCGGACATAGGTAACACTTAGGCAAGGGACATGGGTAACACACGGAC
>CAMPAA010000111.1 GCA_946631345.1 uncultured Verrucomicrobiota bacterium | reverse complement strand
CCTCCAGAAAGATTTCGCTGGCGCAAAAACGCTTGACAAAAAGCCGCCTGTGATATATTCTCCGCACATTTCTTTCCGTTCAAGGAGAATTGTGCCATGCGCGTGAAACATGTTTCTGGAATGGTTCTAATGGTTCTGGCGTCCATGCTGTCGGGTGTCATGCCCGCAGCGCCGAGCTACGAATGGTCGGATGCCGTCGGATCGTGCGTACTTGGGAGCGGTGCCGATGCGGTGACCGTAACGCTTGCTGACGGGGTGGCGACATTCGCCGGATCGCGTTCCCCTCTGACGTATCTCGGCAACTTCCTGCCAAGTTCTAAGATGGGTGCCTGGGGTACGGTGCTGAGAGGCGCGAGCCTTTCCGACGTTGAGGTGCATTCCACGCACTACTACAACCCTGCGGCGCATCCGGGCACGACCGTCGCCCAGTGGATATCCGGAACGGCTTTCCCGTCATGCGTGTCGAACAGGGAGGATGGGGTCGTCGAAATGCAGCTCATGCTTACGGACACCGTCTATACAAAAGGCGTAAAGCTTCTCCTGAAGCAATCGGGCGACGACATCGTAGGACAGGTCGCGTCCGCGAAATACTGCACCGGAAGCTTCGTGGGGCACGATCCCGAACATTCATCGCAGACATGGAACGACGCGAACATCGTGACGGAGGCCGCCCCGTCGCAAGGCGGATATGGGATAGACCAGCTGACTTTCGTGCGGAAGAGCCACGTAGTTCCGACAGTCCGCGTTAGTTCCGCCGCCTCCGTTTCATCGATCGCCGTGAGCGGCGGGATTTCGGTCGAGGTCGCCGACGGCGCGTTTCTGGACGATGCCGGCAGACTTCCCGGAACGATTGACGTGACGGACTCCAGACTTGCGTTCGAGATCGGCGACAGGGCCGTGACGTTCGACGGGACCTGCTCGGGGACGAACGGCGAGCTCGCTTTCGCGGCATCCCCCGACGCTCCGCCGCCAGGCGACCTGTACGCGGAGACAGGCATGGTGTTCACCACATCGTTCGATGATTGCGTCATCAGGAATCTCAGGCTCGCCGATGTGACAAACGCCGTGGGGTGGTTGGGCGGCTCCAACATGTGGGCGCCGTCCGGCTACCATGCGGACGGCCTTTTCTTCGAGAACGACGGCAAGACGGCATCATGCCAGTTCCAGATGAAGGGCGGGAACTTCATCAAGTGCGTGCTGATGGAAATGCGGCAGGTCGGCCCGGACGTGCAAGTGCGCACGCCGGCTGCGCGCTATCTCAATTTCAATGATGACAGGTACAGGGAATACAACGAGGTCGGGCTGTTCAAGTTCACGCCCTACAACGGCAGCGGCGGCGCGACCGTCACATCCGGCCCCGGATACTGCGTGACCAACCTCGTGCTTTCCGGCGCGGCGACGTCCGCTTCGTATGTTGGGCTGAAAGGGACGTGCGCATCTGGATCGTTGCTGTCTTTCTCGGTGTCGGGCGCTGAATCCCGCGCCATTACCGCGGAGGCGACTTCAACCTACACGCTTCCGCGTACGTCCGCCGAATTTGTGGATGTCAATTCAAACGCGACGCTGATTCTGAACGTGTCCGGAGGCGGCACTGCGACATATCGCGTCAGGAAGGGCGGCCTGCTCTCAAACTGGGCCAACTGGAGCATTAATAACGCGCAGAGCATCGATCTTGACGGCGGCCGCGTGCAGTTCGGGGTCGGAGGAGCGTTGACGTATCTCAAGAATTTCCTATGCAGGAATGGCGCGGAGACGTTTGGTTCGCAAATGCGTCTCATTGACGGGAACTGCGCCGTCACGGCTTTCGGCTCGTCGGCATCGGTCATAGGCAATGACGTCCTTCTCTATTCCCAATCCGCCCGGACTTACAATTTTGACGTTGCGGATGTCACAGGCGGGCCTGGCGCAGATTTGACCATCCGGGGCAACATTGGGCATGTGGACGGCGTGAACACCAATTCAACGCTCGTCAAGACGGGTTTCGGTACGATGCGGCTTGAGGGGGTCTGCTCCGTAGTGAGCGCTCCATTTTCGCTTGCCGCCGGCACTCTAGACATTGGCGTGTCCGGCGCGCTGGATTCCTGCCTCGACATTGCGTTCGACGGCGGCTCTATTTCGGCCGATGCCGGAACTTCAAACGCCTGCCGTTCGCTTGCGCTGACGAAGAGCGCGTCAATTTCGCTTGGTCAGGGGGCGTCGCTTTCGTTTGACGGCGTGAATGGCTGGGGCGGCGCGGCGACACTTGATGTGACCCTTGCCAGGGGAGCGAAGCTCCGCGTAGGCAAGTCACGTTCGCTTACCGTTGAACAGCTCCGCCGGGTGTATGTCAACGGTAAGCGTGCCATGCAGAACGACTCCGGCTACGTGACCGAACGGCCGTCATTTGTGCTCGTTCTGCAGTGACCGGGGGGGCGCATTGGATTGGCCGCCGGATTCGATTCATCCATGCGGTCAGGACAGCTCTGACACGAATGCGGAGAGGCGGTCGGCGGCGAGCTGGAGCTTCTTCATGGATGTCGCGTAGCTCATGCGCACGTATCCCTCGCCGCATGTGCCGAACGCCGTCCCCGGCACGCATGCGACGGCATGTCCGTTCAGCAGCCGAAGGCAGAACTCCTCTGAGCTGAGGCCCGTGCTGCGTATGTCGGCGAACACGTAGAATGCGCCCTTGGGCAGAATCGTCTTTAGCCCCATGCGGTTCAGCGCGTCCACGAGGAAGTCGCGGCGGCGGCGGTACTCCGCACGCATCCGCGCAACATCGCTGTCGCCCTTGTCCATGGCCTCTACGCCGGCGGCCTGGCTGAGCGTTGGGGCGCTCATGATGCCGTACTGGTGTATCTTCATCATCGTGTCGATGATGCCCCTTGGCCCGCAGGCGTAGCCGAGGCGGAACCCGGTCATGGCCCAGCTCTTCGAGAAGCCGTTGAGCAGCACAAGGTTGTCCTTCAGCTCCGGAATGGCCGCGAAGCTGATCGGCTTTCCGTCGTACACCAGTTCGGAATAGACCTCGTCGGAGAGCAGCAGGAGGTCGTGCTTGAGGGTGAACCTGGCGATGGCCTTCATGTCCGCCGCCGACAGTGTGGCACCTGTCGGGTTGCACGGGAAGTTCAGCAGGATCGCCTTCGTGCGGCTTGAGACCTTTTCCTCCAACGCCCTCACCGTTAGGCGGAAGGAGTCCCTGGCGTGGGTTTCTGCGCATACCGGCACGCCGTGCGCCATGCGGATCGTGGGCGCATACGAGACGAAGCACGGCTCATGGTAGATGATCTCGTCGCCCGGCTCGGTTATGGCGCGGATCGCAAGGTCGATCGCCTCCGCCACGCCCACCGTTACGAGCGTTTCGCCCTGCCAGTCGAACGTTGCGCCGAAACGCCGCTTCAGGTAGCGGCATATCGCCTGCCGCAGAACAGGCATGCCGAGGTTGGAGGTGTAGTGGGTGCCGCCATCCTCAAGGCAGGTGACGGCTGCGCGGGATATGTGCCACGGCGTGTCGAAGTCCGGTTCGCCAACGCCGAGAGATACGACATCCTTGCGCTGGGCGACGATGTCGAAGAACTTCCTTATGCCGCTCTTTGGCAGCTCCGCGACGTGGCGGGCTATGAAATCGCGGGCCATCAGACGACCGGGAGGCGCTTGTCTTCCTCGAACGCGTATTCGCCGTTGGCCTTGTAGGTCTTGAGCATGAAGTGGGTGGCGGTGGAAAGCACGCCCTCTATCGTAGAGAGTTCGGAGGATACGAACTCCGCCACATCCTGCAGCGACGAACCGCTTACGAACACCAGCAGGTCGTACGCTCCGCTCATCAGGAAACATGCGTCGACCTGGGCGTATTTCGAGACCTTGCTGGCTATCCTGCCGAACCCCGTCTTGCGCTGCGGGGTGATCTTAAGCTCAATCGCCGCGCGCACGTTTCTGTCGCTCTTTTTCATCTTCTGCCTCTCCATTTCAGATGACGCGCATTATACCACACTTCGGCGGCATCTGCGCGCGTGTGAAAGAGGAGGGGGACGGGTGACATTCAAATCTGCCGTCCGTGGTATAATACGCGGCATGAGTTTAGCTTCAATATCGGCGAGGCGGCGTGAGACGCGGCAGGTGATGGTTGGTCGCGTGGCTGTTGGCGGAGGTGCGCCGGTGAGCGTGCAGACGATGCTTGCCGACGATCCGCACGACCTTGACGCGCTTTCCGCGCGGCTGGTGGCTTGCGCGGAGGCCGGGGCTGACATCGTGCGGCTGACGGTACCGGATGTCGAGGCGGCGAAGGTTCTTGGCGAGGCTGCAGCGGCGAGTCCTGTGCCGGTTGTCGCCGACATCCATTTTGACCACAGGTGCGCGCTTGCGGCGATAGAGGCCGGCGCACATGCGCTCAGGCTCAACCCTGGCAACATAGGAGGCCGCGCCAACGTGCAGGCGGTCGCGAGGGCGGCGAAGTCTAAGGGCATTCCCATCCGCATCGGCGTAAACGGCGGCAGCCTTGAACGCGGCGAGACGCTCGTATCCTCGGCGCTCAAGCATGTGAAGCTGCTTGAGGACGAGGGTTTTCGCGACATCGTAGTTTCCGTGAAGGCCTCGAACGTTGCCGATACGCTTTCGGCCTACCGCGAGCTGGCGGAGCGCACCGACATCCCCCTCCACATCGGCGTTACGGAGGCCGGGACATTCCTCCGCGGCACCGTCCATTCGTCTGTCGCGTTGGGCATCCTGCTTTCGGAGGGGATCGGCGATACGCTCCGCGTGTCGCTCACTGATGAACCTGAACGTGAGGTCGCCGTCGGGCTGGAGATTCTGCGTGCGCTCGGTCTGCGCGAAGCTGGGCCGTCGGTGACGAGCTGCCCCACCTGCGGGCGCACGCGGTGCGACGTTAAGGGTGTCGCCGAAGCGGTGGAGGCTGGCCTTCGCCGCATGGTTTCCGGACGCAATGGAGTGCGCCTGCCGCGCGTGGCCGTGATGGGGTGCGCGGTCAACGGGCCAGGAGAGGCGCGCGGTGCGGATATCGCGCTGTGCGGCGGCGACGGGGAGTTCGTCCTGTACGAGGATGGCAGGGCGCGAGGCAAGGTTGCGGAGGCGGATGCCGTAGAGGCTGTGCTCGCCGCCGTGGAAAAGCGACTATGGAACTGACGCCTCCACGCCCCATGCTCATTGAGAGGAACGGCAGGTTCTTCGCGCGCTGGTCGCGCGATGACGCCGTGATGCGCTCGCGGAACAGAAGCGTGCTTGAGATGCCGGACCGTATCGACACGGTGGACGACGCATTCCTTGCCGCGCTCCGTTCGGACGACGGCGTTGTGCGATGGAACGACATGGACGAGCTGCGTGACCTCATGCGGCGGATGGATGCTTGGTGGCGGGCGGAGCCGTCGGGCGACGATCGCGCGCGGATAGCATTCCGTCTCGAGCCTCCGGCGGAACAGGATGGTGTGTGGCGGCTTGCAGTGAAGGAGCCGCCCGCGACCGCGAATGGGCTGCTGGCGCTCGGGCAGGCTTGCGGCGTATGGCCTCCGCTGCGGGGGATGTCCGGTACGGCCCTTGAGCTCGATCAGGGCGAGGCGGAGGCATTCCTCCGAAGCGGAGCCGCCTCGTTGAGGGCGGCCGGATATGGCGTGGAGATGCCTGAGAACATGGCGGCAGAGATAGAGGCCGAGGCAGTGGTATCGCCGGAGAATGCCTTGGAATCTGCGTCGGCAGCCCAAGCCGAAAACGGACTTCGCGCAAAGGTCACCATACGCGTCGCCGGCGAGAAAGTCACGCGCCGCGAGATAGAATTCCTGCTGGATCAGGGCTCCAGCACGGTGTTCTTCCGCGGGCGCTGGATCGAGGTGGACCGCAACATACTGAAGTCGGCGCTGAAGGTTCTGGAGGCGGACGGAGAGAAGATGACCGAGCGGGAGGCGCTGGCGTTCTCGTTCGGGATGCAGCGCGCGCGCGGACTCTCTGCGGTTCGGGTGAGGGGCACGGGATGGTTCGGGAAGATCCTTGCCGAACTGCGTGCCGGAGGTCGCTTCCGCGCGCTCCCGAAGCCGAAGGGGTTCAAGGGGCGCCTCAGGGCATATCAACGGCGCGGATACTCGTGGCTTTCGTATCTCACCTCGCGCGGCTTTGGCGCGCTCCTGGCCGACGACATGGGCCTCGGCAAGACTATACAGACTATAGCGTGGCTGCTGAAACGCCGCGAGAGCGGCGGCGGACGCGCCCTGGTCGTCGCCCCCGTGAGCGTCACGATGAACTGGATGCGCGAGCTTGCCCGTTTCGCGCCCGGCCTTCGCGCAATGCTGCATCAGGGAAAGGAGCGGCTTGCGGGAGGGTCGTTCGCTCGCGCCGTCGCATTGTGCGACGTCGTGGTGACGGGATATCCTCTTTTCGTGAAGGACTTTCGCCTGCTTGCCGATGCCGGATTCGGGGCGCTGGTGCTGGACGAGGCGCAGATGATCAAAAACCCCGACACGCGAATGGCGCGCACCGCGCGCTCGTTCCCCTGCGCCGACAGGGTCGCTCTCACCGGCACGCCGTTCGAGAACCGTGCGACTGACCTTTGGAGCCTCGAGGAGTTCCTGAACGCGGGGCTGCTCGGTTCCCGCAGCGACTTCGTGAAGGATTTCGAGATTCCCCTGCGGGATGGCTCGTCCGATGCCGCTCTGGCCGAACTGCGGAAGGTTCTCGCACCGTTCCTCCTGCGCCGCCTAAAGAGCGATCCCGGCATCGCTGCGGAGCTGGGGCCCAAGCGCGAGATTAGGGAATACTGCGTCCTCTCGCCGCGGCAGCGGGCCGCATACGAGGTGGCGCTGGCACGCTACGCGAACGCTCCGCGCGAGGAGCGCGGCTCCAGCGGGCATGTGCTTGCGCTGCTCACCGAACTCAAGCTTGTTTGCGACGGGCTCGGCCGCGACGGCGCGCTGCATGGCGGCAAGGTTGATCGTCTCATGGAGCTGCTTGAGGGCATCTTTGACACCGGCGAGTCTGCGTTGGTATTCACGCAATACGTCAAGGTGGGCGAGCGGCTTAAGGCTCTGATCGAGGATCGCTTCGGGTGCGGAGTGCCGTTTCTGCACGGCGGCCTTTCTCCTGCCGCGCGCGAAAGGCAGATTGACGCGTTCAACGGTGCCCAGAGGCCTACGGCTTTCGTGCTGTCGCTCAAGTCCGGCGGATTCGGCCTCAATCTCACAAAGGCCACCCACGTGATCCACTACGACCGCTGGTGGAACCCCGCAATCGAGAACCAAGCCACAGACCGGGCCCATCGAATCGGCCAGACGCAGACCGTGTTCGTGCACCTGTTCATGTCGCACGGCACGCTCGAAGACCGCATTGACGCCATGCTGGAGGAGAAGCGCGCCATCGCCGGAGAGCTGGTGGTCTCAGGGGAGGGCTTCCTCATGAAGATGGGCGAGGAGGAGTTCGCCAGGACGGTCGGCCTTTCGTGAAACGGGCAACGGTTGAGGAGGGGCATCCATGACGCGCTTCATATCCGACAGGGAAATATACGAGCAGGTTGTGCGCTCAGCCGTGCCGCAGGCGAGGCAGCGGTTGTGGATCGCAACGGCGGACATCAAGGACATGTACGTGGATGCGGGCGGCGCGGACATGGTGCCGTTCCTGAAGGTGCTCGCCGAACTCGTAGGGAGAGGCGTGGCGATAAGGCTCATCCACGCAAAGGAGCCGGGCCCGAACTTCCGGGCGGACTTCGACCGCTACCCGCGCCTCTGGAGCCGAATGGAGCGACTCCTGTGCCCACGCGTCCATTTCAAGTGCGTAATCGTGGATGGGCTATGGTGCTGGTTCGGAAGTGCGAACATGACTGGCGCGGGCATGGGCGCGAAATCCGCCGAGCGCCGCAATTTCGAGAACGGCGTGGTGACAGACGATCCTGCGCTGCTGGCGCCCCTTGAGGAGCAGTTTGACGCCGTATGGCGCGGAGACTTCTGCGCAGGCTGCGGGCGGCGCGATTTCTGTCCGGAGCCTGTGGATCTCGACGAAACGTCATAATTTGAGCGGCACATCAGTTTTTTACGGGGCGAACCGCCGTGTGACGGCGTTTTCGCCATGTTTTTCCCTTTGGCACGGTAAATGCTTTAGTGGTGCGCAGTTAGTAACGGAGGAGGGTTGACGATGATAGCACGCGCATACGAGGAGGCAAAAAAGATCGCTCTGGAGGAGTTCGGCACGCTTGCAGGCGTGACGATAAGCCTGAATGTGGATGACGAGACGGGGCAGGTGAGCTACTGCCTGTCGCGATGAGGGCTGTTTCCGCCGCCATTTGCGGATTTGTCGCAAACAACATGTTTTCTTGGCCGAAAAGACATATCACTTCGCGGCTTTTTTGGTATAATTGCGCCCCATGAACGGAGGATTGTGGTTTGTCCGCCGTCATGCAAAAGGAATTCAACGAAATGAACCTGAAAAAGATGAACAAGGGGCTCGACTTCCTGCGGGACAAGTACGGCGCGGCGAAAGGCGAGATAACATTAAAGGGTGGGCATTGCTTCATCGGGGCGACGCCGCTTTTGCCCGGGCGCATGGAGCGCAAGATAGTGGAGCTGAAGAAGATGACCGAGAACGGCACGCTCGAAGGCGTCTCCACCCTGCGTTTTGCCGCGTTCGCGCCCAAGGGAACGGATATCGAGGCGATGCTCGCAAAGGAGCTCGACCTTGCCGCCTATCTCGGAGCGTCGGATGTCGTGCGCGTAATGGCGGTCAAGGGAGGTGCGGCCATAAACGTGCTCGCAAAGCTTGCGAACGACGTGAACGTGTCCGTTGAGATCGGCGCCGCCCTCCCCAAGGGGGCGAGCGGCTATGACCGGCATGAAATCATCGCGAAGCGCGGCGTAGCCTGCGACCAGACTGTCGATACCCACACCAAGCACGAATCGATCCGCTGCTGGGGCGCGGATGGCATGGCGGAGTACACCGATGTGGATACCGAGCTCTTCGGCATGACCTACGAAGAGGTGTGGAACGTCCGCGCCGCTTTCGCCCTGCTGCAGAAGCGAGCGGATTCCAGGGTGTGGAAGGCCGCCTGGGCGAAGGCAGCCAAGGCCGCCGCCCTCGCGTTCGCCGCCGACGCCTCGAAGGCGGCGAAGACGATCGCCGTGAAGAAAGGCCTCGACACAAACCAGTCAATCAAAGTTTCGGAGGTGCGCTAATGAAGCCGGTCAAGATCGCGATGATGGGCATGACCCACGGCCATACCCGCAAATACTACCAGACTCTCATCGAGAACAAGAAGCTCGACTGGGTGGCCTCCTGCGCGCAGGACAATGAGGCGAAGAAGGTCTACGAGCTCTACAACACGGGCGTGCCGTGCTACCTCGATCCGGAGGAAATGTACAGGAAGCATCCCGACATCGAGGCCGTGGTAATCGCCTCCGCCAACGACCGCCACTTCGAGCAGATGAAGTGGTGCGCCGAGAAGGGAATCCACATTCTCTCCATGAAGATACCCACCTTCGACATGAAGGAGTACGATGAAATGATCGCCATGTGCGACAAGGCGGGAATCGTCTGCCAGATCGAGCTGGAGATGCACTACAATTCAGTGGTCCGCCGCCTGGAGAAGCTCGTGAGGGAAGGAGCCGTCGGCAGGATCAGGGCGATACAGGCCACGAACATCACGCTTTCGCCGGTGTGGGCGTTTCCGTGGCAGGGTGATCCGAAGGCGAGCTTCGGCAGCGTGGTGCCGCTCAAGAAGGGGGATCCGCGCTTCCGCGGCGGAGCGCTCTGCGACCATCCGCACATCTTCGACCTGATCCGCCACCTCACCGGGTCATCCTTCGACTACATCTACGCCGAGGTCGCGCCGAACCTGCGCGACGGGCTCAAGGTCGAGGATATGCTCATGGCGGTCGGCAAGATGAAGGACGGCACGGCGTTCC
>CAMPAA010000110.1 GCA_946631345.1 uncultured Verrucomicrobiota bacterium | reverse complement strand
AGAGGCGACGGAGGAGGAGACCGCAGCCATTAAACACCGCCGCGCCCTCGACTGCTCCGAGATATCCGACCTTGCGTACATAACCGCGCCAGCCTATCTTGAAGGCTATCCAAAGGGCTGCTTCAACCGCCCCGGATGCCGCGAGCTGTTCTCCAAAGGCTTTCGCCCCGCCCTTGACGCCGCTTCCGCCGCCGTAGCGGACGAAATAGCCGCCGGCCCCGCCTGTGCCGTTCACGTGCGCCGAGGCGATCTGAGCGTGGCGTCGCTGGCATATGGAGTACCCTGCTCGCCCAAGTACTTTTCCAAGGCCATCAAGATTGTTCGCGCACTTGAGCCGAAGGTGAAATTCTACTTCTTCTCGGATGAGCCCGACTACGTGCGCAACGAGCTGCTGCCCGCGCTTCCGCCGGATGTCAACGGGCGCATCGTACAGGGCAACGGCAGCGACAAGGGCTATCTGGACCTTGCGCTCATCTCGAAATGCGGATACGTTGTCGCGTCCATCGGCTCTCTCGGCATATACGGCGCGTTTCTCGGCGGCGGAACGCTCGTCACGCCCAAGTACAGCCTCGAATGTCTGCAGGCGATGGACAACGTGATCTACCTGAACGAAGACCGCGAACTCATTGCGCTTCGTCAGCGGAAGGATGAGCGGCGGTCTGTGTTTCCCGGCATCGTGAAGATCAGCAGCGGAAGGAAGCGCGCCCTTCTGCTCTTCAACCGATTCAAGTTCGTCTATCGCTGAAACGCAAGGCACAGGGCGACGCAGAGCGCCACTGCCAGCACGACGATGGACGCAGCAGCGATCCATGTCACACGCCGCAGTCTGCGGCGCGCGCGGGCAAGCTCCTTTTCAAGCCTGTCGCGTCCGGCGAACAGCTCCATCGCCCCCCGAACATATTCCGGGAAGGCCCTCACGACATCCGCCGCCCGATCCGCGTTCCCGGCGCGCAGCTCCGCAGCGATCGTGCTTGCGGCGAGGGGAATGGCTTCCGGGTTGTCGTAGCCGAACCGCCTCTTCACGGCTCCGTAAAACGCCAGATGCTTATATCCGTTGCGCAGGTAGAACACATCGGGCGAATCCGAAGAGTTCCACCACACGCCGCCCTGATGACGGCGGTACACTCCCATCGCATCCGGGATGAAGCCGATTGGCCCCTTCTCCGCATGGATGAGGTTGGTGAACCAGTCGCGCGGGGATATGTCTGCGGGCACTTCGGTCTCGTGCCCCTTCAGCTTCCATCGGAACACAACGGAGTTCGTCTGGATGAAGTTGTGCCTCAGCAGCCCCTGGAACGTGAAACCGTCAGGGCAGTCCTTCGGCGACGGGTAGAGCGAGTCCGGGCGCGAGCCATCTTCGAAATGCACTGTCACCGGATGGAAGCACACCGAACTCTCCGGATGTGCGTCGAGCCAGTCAACCTGCTTCTGGAGCTTGAGCGGGTCTGTCCAGTAGTCGTCGCCCTCGCACATTGCCACATACTCGCCCCGTATGAGCGGCCAGAGGTGCGTTGAGGAAACCGCCACGCCCTTGGAGAACTGGTTCTCGCGCTGGAACACGGCCCGGATCAGGTCAGGGCGTCTGTCGGCGTATTCGCGGATTATGTCGGCGGTGCCGTCTGTCGAGGCGTCATCGTGGATCAGCACCTCGAAAGGGAAGCCGGTCTTCTGCGCCAGAAAGCCGTCAAGCGCCGCGCGTATGTACGGAGCGGCGTTGTATGCCAGGCATACGACGGATAGGCGCGGAGGCGTCATCCAACCGCACCTCCAAACGACTCGCCCATCTTGAGCGGCCTGTAGCCGACGCGGTATATCGGCAATCCGTCTACATCGCGCAGCATGATGTTGTCTTCGGGGACTGCAATCGTGAGACCTGCCGGTATCTCGTTCTCGCGTCCCTGAAGGATAAGCATCTGGTATTCGCTGAAATTGAGGCCGGCGCTGGCGAAGGTTGATGTGAAGGCAACATGGCGGAGGTTGATCTCCGTCACTATCGGTCTGCCCTGTGCATCGCACTTGAGATCGGTCACGACAAGGCCGTTCATGACCTCGCCTGTCTTCTCAAGGATTGCGCTTATGGCGGAAAGCGAAGTCTCCAGCGCGTCCGGGCGATTCAGCAGCCGCCCTTTGGATGTGTTTCCGGTTATTCCGGATACCGCCACCTTGCCCATCACATAGTCAATCCTCTCGGCAACACCGTACTTGACCAGCTTGCCATTGGAGAAGAGCGTAAAACATGCGAGGTTGCGTCCCGGCAGAAATTCTGAAAGCATGAACTGCGGGATGCCCTTGTTGATCACGGCCCACGCCTTGAGCTCCTCGACTGTCTCGGCCTTGAACGACCCCTTGCCTGATGTGGATCCCTCCGCAAAGTCGCGCACCCAGAACGGATACGCAAGCTCAACGCGCTCGGGATGCTCGAGTATGTCCTCGCGCGAAAGTATCTGGTAACGTGGTATGATGGGCAACCCGGCGAGGTTGTCGTACAGGTTCTTCTTGCTGAGCACGGATCGCCCGAACTTCGGCGGTATGCGGTGGAACTTCACGTCAAAGGGATGCTCGCACCACGCCAGCATCTCCGGCTCCGGTATCACGATCGCGTACTCGATTCCGTTCTCGGCGATTATGCGCTCCATGGTGGAGCGGTAGGCGGGGTCGTCGAAATACGGCACCTTGTACACCTTATCGTAGAGTCCCTCGTATATGCCGTATTCCAGATGGCACACGTCAGTGCCCACGAATTCGCACCGTCCCCCAAATATGGGGCTGGACATCAGCGACCGCACGACGCTGCGGGACGTAACGCCGCACGCGCCGGTGACCAGTATTTTGCATCGTTTCATGTATTCCTCCTCACGAACGAATCATTTCCAAAACATTCCCAGCTATCCGCGCCGCATCGGCGGGGGCCAGGTCAAAGTACGTAGGCAGCGTAAGCACGCGGCGGGCGGCATCCTCGGCGACAGGGCAGCTCCCCTTGCCGTATACGTATGGCGCGAAATCCGTCAGAAGCGGATAGAAGTAGCGCCGAGTGAACACGTTGCATTTCTCCTTAAGCGCGGCATACACGCGCTCGCGCGTCTCGAAATCCCGGAACAGCGCAGGGCAGTACGCGAAGTTGGGCGCAAATTTCCGGTCGCCGGCAAAACCGCGCGGATCGAGGAAGCGCACCGCATCGCATCCAGCGAACGCCTCGCAGTATGCCGCATGGATGGCGGCGCGCGACGCAAGGATCGAATCCATCGCTTTGAGGCACTCCAGCCCCATGAGCGCCTGAAGCTCGTTCATCTTGGCGTTGGTGCCTACGTCCACGCACTCAAGCTCTCCGCGAATGGCGAAGTTCCTGAGGTTGAACAGCTTCTCCTGAAGGGCCGCGTCCCTGAACGCGAGCATCCCGCCCTCACACGAATGGAACAGCTTCGTCGGATGGAAGCTGAACATCGACATGTCGCCGTAGGCGGCGATCGACCGACCGCCGAGAGTCTCGCCAAAGGCGTGCGCCGCATCGTAGACGATCTTCACTCCATGCTTCTCGCCCAAACGGGCGAACCCCTCCACATCGCACGGATGACCATACACATGAACCGGCACTATCGCCCTGGTGCGCGGTGTTATCATCCTCTCCGCCGCAGCGGGCGAAAGGCAAAGCGTTTCGGGATCGACGTCGGCGAAAACGGGAACGGCGCCAATCCGCTTCAGCGCATGGCTTGTCGCCACGAAAGTGAATGGAGTGGTGATCACTTCGCCGCCCGAAAGCCCAAGCGCATAGAAGCCGAGCTCAAGCGCAAGCGTCCCGTTGCTGAACAGGGCAATGTTCGTTTCGGGCATGCCGACATACGCCGCCAGGGCCGTCTGGAAACGCTTCAGCATCGGCCCGTTGTTCGTGAGCCACCGGTTGCTCCACACCTCCTCCAGCCCCCGCTTGAAATCATCGAGCGGCGGCAGATAGGGGCGCGTAACGAGTATCGGCTGTTCAAAACGTTTCATGGGCGCTATTATACTACAAATAGGCGGCGTATTTTCCGGCCGCCGCAAACTTCATGCGCAATCCGAAAAACCTGATGCGGCAGTAGCCGTCGCGAGAATACTTCCGGTACCAGAAGAATCTGCCGATCCTGCGAAGCCATCCGAACATCCGCCATAGCCTGTTCGCCCGCCGCGCCTCAAGCACCAGCGGCAGAGGGCCTATAAGCGTCTTAGTAGTGGTGCCGTACGCGCGGCTCGCATCCCTGTACTTCTCCATCAGGTACTGCCGCTGCACGAAGAACCGCTTCGCGATGTGCCCGTATGAATAGTGGTGGTTGGCGACGCCGAGGATTCGCGTCTGTATGCCGTGCCGCTCGAAGGCGGCGATCTCGAAGTCTTCGGCGTATAGGTCGAACGACAGGTTTTCGTCGAACCGCAGGTGGAATTCGCGCACGAGCTCCGAGTGCACCATGAGGCAGTTGCAGTCGGCGGTGAGCACGGTTGGCTGACCGGAAAACGGCCGCCCGTACAGCCCAAGACCGGATCCGTCGCGGTTGGAGTTGAGCGCCCACACCACATCGTCACCCGGACGCGTGGAGCGCGCGCCGACGGTGCCGTAGATGCACTTCGGATCGACCTGCCGCAGCAGCGCGCCGACAGGCTCAAGGAACTCATAGTCCTCATGCACAAACACGAACCATGCCTCGCGCGAGTAGTCCCAGCCGTCGAGGAACGAATTGTACCGCACCGTTATGGGAAGGTTCTCCGCGAGGTTGTCGAACTCCACGAATTCGCCGCCCGCGTTGTGCGGGTTCGCCCTGACAAGCCTCCCGTACATCTCCCTGTCCCGAACGACAGTCACGAACACGCAGCCCGAGCAGCCCGTTCCGCAATCGCTATGTTCCATCGGCAACACCTCCCGGACTCCTTACAAGGACAATGCGCTTGCGCTTCCCGAACGGCAGCGACAGCACGCCGCGCTCCCCGTTCTGCAGGACGACATCTGAATCTGCCGCCTCCTTGCGGCGCTTGAACCTTACGAGCTTGTATTGGCCTGCCTTCAGCCACACCTTCCGCAGCCAAGGATCCAGCCATGTCGCGCTGTAGAGGTGGCGCGTGTAGCCGCCACCGGGCAGGAAGTGCGTCCACGGGAACACAACGCCGCCGTCGCCGAACCGCACCGTATCCATGCCGTCCTCGGACGGTCGCACGTTCCACACCGAGGCGAAGTGGTCTATGAACCTTACCGTGTTAGGCGTCTGGTCGAGCTCGCCATCCGCCTTGACGAACGGCAGATTGTCGTACAGGCCGAGCAGACCTGCGGCGACTTCGTTTCCAGGTTCGCAACCGATCACTCCGCAGTTGAAGTTCGTGTTCCCGTTCATCCTCTCCCAGCTGATCACGAAGCGCTCACCGAGGAAATCATCGAACGGCCGCTCCATCTCCATGTCCGTATCGAGATAGAACCCGCCATGCTTCACAAGGGCGTAGAGCCTTATCCAGTCCGACACGAACGCCCACTTGCGGTGCGCAAGCGCCTCGCGCACATAGCGGTTCTCGACTGTCTTTGCGAAGTCGTTCCCCCACATGCGCACTTCCCAGCCCTTGCAATGCCGCCGCCAACTTTCGACGCAGGCGCGGGCGCTTTGCGGCATAGGCGCATCTCCTACCCATACGCAGTGGAGCAGCTTCGGAATCATGGCCTCCGCTCCTCGAACTTGTACGTCTTGTGCTGCACCAGCCGTTTCGCCGGCGCGAACTCGCGCCATATCAGCGCCCATCCCACGCGGTCGCCAAACTGTTCGGTAGCGGCTTTCCATTCAGGATTGTAGCTGGATACCGTGCGCAGGAAATAGTCTGGATGACTGTCAGGGAAATGCGCGGCGTCGGCCTTCCTGCAGATGACGAGCAGGCTTGTGCTGCGGCCGCCCATCTCTCGCAGCCGGCCAATTATTTCGCGTGCAAGGGCGTCGCCGTCGCTGCACTCTTCGGAGCGCATCTTCACCACTGCGAGTGTCGGCTCGCCATCCCTGAGCTGGCGGTAGAACTTATCGCGCAGATGCGCCATGCGCGAGCGCACCTCGGCCTTCTCCGCCTCCACGTCGGAAGCCGTCCTGTGCGCCGCTCCGTCGGCCTTCGGGTCGTAGCGGGAATGTGTGGTAATCCCCGTGACCGAATCGACAAACATGTCGTTGGCGGTGGGATCGAAGTCCATCTCGCCGGCGAAGACCTCGTCGAAATGGCCGAGGGCGTTCAGCAGCCTCCTGCACCCCCATGTGCCCGACCACGCGAAGAAGGTAGAATCGAGGAAACCATTTGCCTTGAGGAAGCGGTAGGCGAGTTCGCAGTTGTACCCGAGCAGGAGAAAATGGGAATATCTGCGCCTTGCCCTGAACATTCCGCCGAGGAGTATGCGCGGTGCCTGAAGCGCGCGCGCCAGGGCAAGGCGGAACCGCACAATGGCGTTGGCCTCGCTCGCAACTGGAATCTGCCTTTCCTCAAGCGCTCCGTTCTGCCTGACTAACGCCCACGCCGTCCTCCTGATGCGGAACGTCGCCAGCGGAGTCTCCTTTTGATGGAAAGCGAGCTGCCTGGCGAACCTCCTCGACAGCTTGAACCTGAGCAGCCGCACATCGCCCCACAGGCGCATGTTGCCCCTGCGGTGGCTCCCGCCGCCGTCGGCAACGCGCTCCCATTCTCTCGCCTCCTCGCGGCGGCGTTCGTCGCCTTTCCGCACGGCGGTCATGCCACGCACATCCCCTTCAGTTTCGGGTAGTCCGTCTTCCCGTTCGCGTTGAGCGGAATCGAGTCGAGAACATGCACCTTCATCGCCGTGGCGTTGAAGTGCAACTTGGATACGAGGAACTTCTCCACTGCGGCGGCGGAAGCGCCCGCGACGAACACGTGCAGGTCGTTGTCCGCACCGGTCGCCGCGCATCCTGCGCCTTCAAAGCCGTCCTTGACGATGTTCTCCACCTCTTCGAGAGAAACGCGGTTCCCGAACATCTTCAGGAATCGCGAGGCGCGTCCCGTAAGCGTCACATATCCTTCAGCATCGATCTTCGCGAGGTCCCCGGTGTGGCGCACTCCCTTCCACTCGTCACCCTTGAGAAGATCGTCTGCGCAAACGGCGTACCCCATGGCCACGATTCCGCCCTCGTACACAAGCTCTCCATCATCGAGACGGAACCTGCCGCCCTCCACTGACCTGCCTATCGAACCTATGCGCTCCGGCATAAGGTCCGTGCGTATCGTGATCATCACGCCGGTCGTCTCCGTCTGCCCGTACCCCTCGCAGAACGCGATGCCGCGCCCCTTCGCGAACGTCGCGTACTTGCGACGGAGTGCCGGCGCGAGCGCGCCGCCGGATACGAGCAGACCGCGCAGCGCGGGAAAATCACGTTCGAAGAAGCGAAATCTGTCCAGAACCTCGTACATGTACGGCACGCCGGCAAGATGCGTAGCGCAGGCGTCGCGCATGACATCCGCAAGACCGGCATCCATCACCGTCTTGCGTGTCATCACAAGAGTCCCTCCCGCCTCCAGCACGGAGCATGCGACAGAAAGCCCCCACGCATAGCAGATCGGAAGTATCATCGTCATGCGCGTGTCGGCATCGAGGCCAAGAAGCTTCTCGCTGAGCCTGTTGTCTGCGGCAAGATTCTCCCGGCTGATGCGGACGAGCTTGGGGCTGCCGGTGGAGCCGCTCGTCGTGAGGAGGAGAGCCAGCTCCCGCGCCGTGGGTTTACCCTCGTATGTGTCGCGCAGTTTTGCGAGCAGGTCGGCATCCATCGCATCCGGCACCATCAGCGGAACGACGCCGCGATTGACGCACCCGACAAATAGCGCCACAGTGTCGAGATCCTGTCCATTGCGTATGATCTTCACGGTATGCGGCGCGATGCCTGCCGCCATGCGCGCGCCCATCGAGGCAAGCTCTCCATATCCAACCTCGCGCCCCTCCCATATGACGGCAACGCCCTTTCGGTCAAGGTTGAACACCGGCCGCACATCTGCGGTTTCGGCGACGGAACGCGGCGCGGTGAGCGCCAGCGCATCCGAATAGGAACGCAGCGTGTATATGTCCTCCGGCGAAAGGTTCAGGCCGAATTCGCGTTCAAGCGCCGCGACAAGCGCCATCTGCCCGGCGGAATCCCATGCCGGATGCCCCTTGTACGTCATCGTGTGCGCCTCGTCCGGAGGCACCGAGAATACGCTTCCGAACACATCGTCGAGCCGTGCATCATGCGCCACGGCCCCTGCAGACGCGGCCTTGACCGCGCGATCGCGGCGATCTGCGGCACCCGGCACCTCGACTGGCTGCCCACCTGCCGCGACCTTGAGCCTGTTGTAGTGGTCCACGTCGCGCCAGCCGATCACCTTTGCTGGATTTCCGGCGGCGATTGCGCAGGGCGGCACGGTCCCCATCACCACGCTGCCCGCCTGGACGATCGCGCCCTCGCCGATATGCGCGCCAGGAAGGATGATTGAACGGAGCCCCACCCATGCATAGTCGTCAATGCGTGTTTCGGGGTACGTGAAGCCCCAGCCGAACGGAAGCACGTCCGAATGGTCGTAATCGTGCACCTGCGTATATATGATGGTGTCCTCCGCGATGGAAACGCGCCTGCCGATGTATACGGCGCCGTCGCCGCGAATCTTCACGTTCTTGCCGAATCCGGCGCCGTCGCCGATTGTCGTGTTGCCGGTGACGTTCACGCCGGCGCCGAGTATGTACAGCCCCTTGCCGCACTTCTTGGCACGCCGCCGGATGGCGATTGAGTACAGGCGCGATTCGATGTTGGACTTCAAACCCTTGCGCCAGTTCTTCGGCTTCCAGAAGAACAGCTGTAGAATGACCTTTACGAGGAACTTAACCATTTCAACCTTTCCAGACGACGGCAGATTGCGTGCCTTTTGCGAGAGTCTCGCCGGCTGAACATCCTGCGGATGCGCAATCTCAGGGCAAGAAGACGAAGACGGAACACGACAAGTGGCGTAAGCGGGATCTCGAAGCGCATGCGCCCAATTCGCGGTTCGAGGCGCGGCCTGAGCGACGGCAGGAGAAGCGTAGCGTAATCCGCGTCGTCCCACCAAGCCACGCTGCCCTGGATAACGGCGGCGAATACGGTGAAATGGTATTCGGGATGCCTCAGCATCCAGGGATCTATGCGGCGCGTGCGCATGTCCACGGCGAACTGGAAATCGATCAGCTTCAGATGCCCATCCGCCGCAATCAGGAAATTGGAGGGAAGGATATCGCGGAACACAACCTCCGACTCGAAAAGCGCATCTATTATGGCCACCACATCGTCCGCATACCTGTCATCGGGCTCATCCGCAAGGGTACGCTCGCTTTCGACCTTCTCCCTCACCACGAACGCGTATGGCCCGGGATGACAGGCGAACACCTCCGGGAAGTGCAACGGATCCTTCGCATGGAGGCGCGCCCCAAGCTCGAACTCGTTGGCGATGGACTCCGGCGCGCGCGACGAGCACTTCACGATGCACGGCCGCCCCTTGAACGTACCTTCGTAGAAAATGTCGTTGACCAGCTTGTTCTCCAGAAACGGACGGCAGCCGCCAAGACCGAGCCGCTTGCCCTCAGTCTCGATCAGCGCATCCCAACGTGCGCGAAGGCGCTTGTCCAATCTGCCCTTCATTGGCGCGTATTATAGCATAGTTGCCGCACGCCGTATCACCTGCGGCAACTGGCAAGACGTCACGTTTGAGAGTTGTTTCGTTGAAGGTTAAAGGTTGAAGGTCGGAAGGTTAAAGGTTGGAAGGCGCAGTGGCCCCAACGCGGAAATGGCAGGGCCGCTTTGATAAAGCGGACGCTCCACCCTTATAGCCGCATTTCCGGCGTCTTCCTGAATTGCGGAAACGGCTTTCCGCGCGTTTCGCCCATTGTTTTCAGGGGCGAAAAAAATTTCCTGCACTTCAGACAGCATCCTCTTCAGGGGACGGCGTTTCCCCCTTCTAGGGACAACGAATCCCCCTTCTAGGGACGGCGAATCCCCCTTCTGGGGACAACGAATCCCCCTTGAAGGGACGTGGAA
>CAMPAA010000109.1 GCA_946631345.1 uncultured Verrucomicrobiota bacterium | reverse complement strand
GGTCACGCCATCGAAGCGGAACCCGTCAAAGCGGTATTCGTCGAGCCAAAACCGACAGTTCGATAGCAGGAAATGGAGCACCTCCACCTTCCCGTAGTCAAAACAGCGCGAATCCCACGCCGAGTGCCATCCGCGCGGACCGCCGTGGAAATACTGGCAGTCCGTTCCGTCGAAGAGCGAAAGCCCGTCGCGCTCGTTCTTCACAGCGTGCGAATGGACGAGATCCATTATGACGCGAAGCCCCATGCCGTGCGCCGTATCGACGAGCGACTTTAGGTCCTCCGGCGTTCCGAAGCGCGAAGAGGCCGCAAAGAAGCTGGACACATGGTATCCGAATGAACCGTAATACGGATGTTCCATCACCGCCATGAGCTGAACGGTATTGTAGCCAGCCGCCTTTATGCGCGGAAGCATCTGATCCCTGAACTCCGCATAGGTGGCTATCCTGGCATCCTCGCTTGCCATTCCCACATGGGCTTCGTAGATGAGAGGCATGAACGGCATTCCGCCGCGTTTGCGAAGCGGCGGAGGGGAAGGATTGCGCCAGCGGTACGGCTTCGGCTGCCACACCTGGGCGGCGAAAAGGTTAGTGGCGCGGTCCTGCACAACACGGCGCGCATATGCGGGGATGCGTTCGCCGCTGCCACCGTCCCAGCGCATCTCAAGCCGGTAGAACTGGCCGTGCGTCATGGCACTGGCGGGGAACGTTCCCTCCCAGTCTCCGGTGCCGGGCCTGCGCGTCAACGCAAAGCGGGGCGAAACCTTCCAATCGGAGAAGTCCCCCACCAGCCACACACCGGTGGCGTTCGGAGCCCATTCCCGGAACACCCAGCCGCCGCGTATGCGGTGCAACCCGTAGTATTCGTGGGCGGCGGCCCAGTCCGAAAGTCTCTGGCCGCCGGACAGCCGCCTGGACAGTGCCCGTACACCCTCCGCACGACGCTCAATCACGCCGCGGAACGGCTCAAGCATCGGGTCGTCAAAGGGGCAGGCCATGTCAACGCTCCGTCAGAAGAGGTTGCGTCCGCAGCACTTCTTGTACTTCTTTCCGCTTCCGCACGGACAAGGATCGTTGCGCCCGACCTGCGGGGCGGATGCGGCGGGGCGCGACGGAGTGCCGCCCATGCCCGGCGGCGGCATCATTCCGTTGCGCGGCGGCGCGGCATGCACCCTGTCGGGCGAAACGCCCATGAGCGCCGCGAACGCCTCCTTGGCGGATACTGGGCCAGACGGCTTAGCGCCTGTGGCCGCGGCCGGACGCGTGGCACGGATCTGCGGCTCCTGAGCCTCATCGCCGTTCGGCGTGTCGAACTGCTCGGCGTTGGTCTGCGCGGCGGCGAACATGCGGCGTACGGTGCGGGCGGTCGCCGCGCGGAACTCACCGGTCACTACCTCCGTCTTGATCGCGCTCATGAGCTGCTCGAACATGTGGAACGCCTCGCGCTTGTACTCCACGAGCGGATCGCGCTGGCCGTACGCGCGCAGGTTCACGCTCTGGCGCAGATCATCCATTGCGCGGAGGTAGTCCTGCCACTGGCGGTCGATCGCATCGAGGAACACGCCGCGCTCCATGTAGGGCAGCACCTGCTGATCCTCCGCCGCGCACTTCGCCTCGTATGCGGCCTCGATCCGCTTCATCACCAGCTCGCCGGCCGCCTGCGGCTGACCCATGAGCGGACGCAGCTCCTCATCGGTCACCGTTACGGGGAAGGTGACTCCGAGCCAGTCGGAGAATGCGCCCAGATCGCCGTCCTTTGCGTCGAAAAGGTACTTCTCCGCCTGTGTCAGCACGAGATCGTTCATCACGTCGAGGATGGTGTTGTGCACCGTCGGCGCATCGCCGCGCAGGATCGTGCCTCGCAGCTCGTACACGATGGAGCGCTGCCGGTTCATCACGTCGTCGAACTCCAGCGTGCGCTTGCGGATCGCATAGTGCTGCTGCTCCACGCGCCGCTGGGCCGTCTCAACCGACTTGTTCAGCCAGCGGTGCTCCATCACCTCTCCCTCTTTCATCCCGAGACGGAGCATTATGCCGGAAAGCTTCTGCGACCCGAACAGGCGCATGAGCTGATCCTCAAGCGATATGAAGAACTGCGACGATCCGGGATCTCCCTGGCGCGAACAGCGCCCGCGCAGCTGGCGGTCGATGCGGCGGCTCTCGTGACGCTCGGAGCCGAGCACGTGCAGCCCGCCCAGTTCGACAACGCCAGGCCCGAGCTTGATGTCGGTGCCGCGGCCTGCCATGTTCGTGGCGATCGTCACCGCCCCCTTCTGGCCTGCCAGCGACACGATCTCGGCTTCGCGGGCGTGGTTCTTCGCGTTGAGCACCTCGTGCGGGATGTGCGCAAGCTTCAGCATTCGCGAAAGCACCTCAGAGGTGTCCACCGTCATCGTGCCGAGAAGTATCGGCTGGCCCTTCGCGTGGCGTTCGGCCACGTCCGCGATGATCGCCTTGTACTTCTCGCGCTGCGTGCGGTATATCTGGTCGTTCCCGTCTATTCGCTTTACGGGCTTGTTGGTCGGGATTGACACAACCCCGAGCTTGTAGATGTCCTTGAACTCCCTCGCCTCCGTCTCGGCTGTACCCGTCATGCCGGCGAGCTTCTTGTAGAGGCGGAAGTAGTTCTGGATGGTGATTGTGGCGAGGGTCTGGCTCTCCTTCTCGATCTCGACGTTCTCCTTCGCCTCGACCGCCTGGTGGAGGCCGTCAGACCAGCGCCGCCCGGGCAGGATTCGCCCGGTGAACTCGTCCACGATGTAAACGTGGTTGTCCTGCACCACGTAGTCCACGTCGCGCTCGTAGAGGCAGTAGGCCCGCAGCAGCTGGTCCACCACGTGCACGCGCTGCGACTTCTCCATGAATGCGGCCTGCACCTCGCGCTTGCGCTCGATGCGCTCCTGCTCCGACAGCTCCTTGTTGCCGTCAATCTCGCTCATCGCGCTGGCGAGATCCGGAATCACAAACATCTTCGGGTCCTGCGGGTTCATCTTGTCGCATCCGAGGTCCGTGAGGGCCACCTCGCGCGTGCGCTCGTCGATGGTGAAGTAGAGCTTGTCGCGGAGCGCGATGCCCTCCTCCTTCCGCATCTCGGAGAGCATCTGCATCTCGACATCCTCATGCAGCTTGCGGATGTTGGCGTCCTCGAACATGTGGAGCATCTGCTTGTGCTTCGGCATGGCGTGGTACACCTGGTATATCTTGCGCTTGCACTCCTCGGTGTCGCCGTCCGCAAGTGCCTTCTTGGCTTGCGAGATGAGCTCGTTGCACTGCTGGGTCTGCACGCGCACGATTGACTCTACGAGCGGACGCAGGGCCGTGTACTGCGCGCTCGTTGACACCGTCGCGGGACCGGATATGATCAGCGGAGTGCGCGCCTCGTCGATGAGGATGGAGTCCACCTCGTCGACGATTGCGAAGTTGTGGCCGTTCTGCACCACCTGCTCCGGCTGGACGGCCATGCCGTTGTCGCGGAGGTAGTCGAAGCCGAACTCCGAGTTGGTGCCGTACGTGATGTCGCAGGCGTACTGCTCGCGCCGCTCTGCGGAATCCATCGAGTTCTGTATGCATCCCACCGTGAGGCCGAGGTACTTGTAGAGGTGCCCCATCCATGATGCGTCGCGCTTGGCGAGGTAGTCGTTTACCGTGACGAGCTGAACGTTCTTTCCGGCGAGAGCGTTAAGGTAGAGCGGCAGCGTGGCTACGAGCGTCTTGCCTTCGCCCGTCTGCATCTCGGCGATCTTGCCTTCGTGCAGAACGATGCCGCCCACGAGCTGGCAGTCGAACGGGACCATGTCCCATGTGAGCGTGTGCCCGCACACATCCTCGGTCGTGCCAACGAGGTGCCTGCACGCGTTCTTGACGAGCGCGAACGCCTCCGGCAGGATGTCGTCGAGCGACTCGCCTCCGGCCACGCGCTTCTTGAACTCTTCCGTCATGCGCGGGAAGTCGGCGTCCGTGAAGTTCTTTTCCTGATATTCCTTCTCTATGCGGTTGATGCGCGCTACGATCGGCTTTAGCCGCTTGAGTTCCCTGGCATTCTTCGTGCCCAGGATCATCTTGATGATATTCATTTTCAGTTACCTTCCAACATGTTAAGAAGTTCCGCGACGAGCATGCCGGCCTTCAGCAGGGATTCGTCGCTGATCTTGTCCATTGTGTCCTGCACCGTATGCCAGTAGTCGTTCTTGCCCGGTGCCGAACCGAATTCGAAATCTATGAGGTTTACCGCCGGACATCCGGCGTCGAGGAACACGGCGAAGTCGTCCTTCACGGTATCGCGGCCGAGCGACACGAGCCCTTCCAGTCCTGCCCGTTTCGCCGCTTCGAACACTGCGTTCTGCAGCTGCACGGTGCCGTTTGCGGGCATGCGGATGTGGAGATTGCGGTCGCCGAGCATGTCCAGCCCTATCGCCGCCTTCACGGCGCGCCGTTTCGCCTTGAACTGCTCCATGGCGTGCCGTGCGCCCTGCAGCCCGTCGTTCGCGGAGTACGATACGCGACATTCCTCGGCGTCCGTCCAGATGAACGCGATGTTGTCGCCTTGCGCGCCTGCGCGGCGCACTGCGTTCACAAGCGACACAAGAAGCGCGCTCGTCGAGGCGCCGTCGTTCGCGCCCTCGAACCCCTTGCCGATGCCAGGCGGCGTGTCGAAGTGGGAGAGCAGCACCACCCAAGGCGCGTTCTCCTTGGTGCCCTTGAACTCCACCACCACGTTGGCGAACGGCCTCATCCCGTCAGGCGTATCTGCCTTGAACGAATCGACGAAAGCGTCCGCACCGGACCGGCTCGCCCGGTCCATGAGCCAGTTGGCCGCCAACCGCCCGCGTATCGTGCCGGCGTCGCGCGGAGTGCATGTGCGCACAAACTCCGCCGCCGTCTCGTACGCATCGCGCGCATCGGCGGCTGTGAACGTCACCCTCCCGGCGACGGCAGAGCGTGGTTGCGCAACGCCGCCCGCCAGAACGGCGACCGCAATAAACCGAACCAGAAAATTCATAAGCGGCTATTATACCATAAATCCGGCGTTATATGTGCCAACTGAACACGGACTATGCATCACTCCGCCTCACCGCAGGAACGGGCGTAACGGATTATCGCGACATCGCCCGGCGCAATGTCGGCTGAGGTTGCACCCTGCAGAGCGAATCCGCCGGGTTCGATGCTGTACCCTGCCTTGCCTGACGCCGCCCTGTCACGGCCGATTATGACCACGCCCGCGCCGCCCACGGCTTTGTTCAGCGAGTACACCGAACCGTCCGCCGCATTGATCGAAACCTTTGGCGCATCGGGCGGAAGCCGGTCTTCCGAAATGATCAGCGGCGACAGCGCGCTCAGCTCCCGTGCGTTCTCGAAGATCAGGGATTTGAGCTCGTCGCGGTACTTGTGCCGCCAACGGATCGTGGAGTTCTCCCAGTAGAACACGCCGCGCGCGCCGAGCACGATCGGCATGAAGAAGTTGTAGCGTATCTCCTCAGGCGGCACTTTCGTCTCAAGCTCCGAACGGTGGGCCTGCCCGAAGCAGTGGATGAGAATGCAGTCGCTCCCCATGCGGATGCGGGCGAGCTTGACCATGTTCGGCGAACTGAAGTTCCAGAGGAGTCCGTCGAGATACGGCTTGAGGAACACCTCAGGCCCTTCATATGCGATCCACTGCCGCCGTCCGCCGGTTGCTGCGTCCATCGCCTTGCGCGTCATTTCAAAGAGCGACATCGGAGACTTGCGGATCGAATACATCTCGTCGGTGTAGAAGAACAGTGTGGCCGGCGGCTTGTCGAACCTTGCGAACCACCCCTTGAGGTTCTCGCCGTTCCCCGGCTTCTCGGCCCAGTGGTGCGGGATGTCTACCATGTACCTCATCTTGTTTATGCGAGCCCTCTCGAGGATGCGCTCCATCCTGCCTGGATCCTTCCAGCTTCCGCACGACCAGTACGTCTGCAGAGTATTGAACCCGTTGCGGCGCAACTCGACCATGGGCCAGTCCTTCTTGTCGTCGTCGATGCAGTACATGCCGATGACAAGCATGGATTTGCCGTTGGCGGGATCGATCACGCACTTCGGCTTCTCGGGCAGGAGATTCCCCTTCGGCATGGCGGACTCCTGAATCCTCTCGATCACAACCGAGAACCAGTTGATGGCCACATCGCCGTCCTTCATCTTCACGTACAGCCTTGTCTTGCCGTCGGTTATCGCACCCATCGGCACTCTGCAGCAGAGGTTGGAGACCGCCACCGGGAACACCTTCCTGTCGCCGTTTATGTAGAACGCCTCGAACCGCCTGTCATCCTTCGCCCCATCAGTGTGGATCACGAAATCCGCAGTAGCCTTTCTGCTTCCGGGAAGAATCAGCTGGTCGTCCGCCGTGATGCTGTGCACAGACATCGAAGGTTCGTACTTCGAGACGTCGGAAGGCGGAATGTCAACCTCCCGCAGTGAAACGTTGGCGTAGCGGATCGGAACCATCGAACGGTTCTGGAGCAGGAATATCTTGCCTTCGGTCAGCTGTATCCTGTCCGGCGTGGAGAACAGCCTGCGCACCTCCGTCCATTCCCTCGACGGGATGTTCCAGAATGACCTGTACATCGGTCCAGTACCCGTCATCACCACATCGGCATGCAGGTCGCCGTCCATTCCGCTCTGGTAGAGGTAGCGCAGCTCGTACACTGTGTTGGTGGTGAAGTCCACAGGCTGCTTGTAGCGGGTCTGAACGGCCCGCTCCATCGAAGTGAAGTACTGTTCCACCGCCTGCCTGATCTCCGGGTGTCCATCAACCTTCACTATCCGCATCACGGCGTTTGTGCTGTTCTGCACGAAGTGCTGCCAGCCCGGCGCGTCCACTCCGTTGTTGTCGGAGAAGTCCCAGTTCTTCAGGAGATTCGGCCCAACCCTGTACGGCGGCTGTGCCGCAACCGCCGCCATGCCGACGGCAGCGGCCGCCAGCGATACGATATTCCTCATGTTCGTCACAACCTCCACCTTCTCAGAGCCGGTCAGCGGATCACTATGCGCGATCCGTGCATCGGCTCATCCCAAACGCACACCGCCTTCACGAACGATGCGCCGCCCGACTCGCCCCGGTACACGCCAAACACCTTGCCGGACTCCGCACCAGCCAGCGCCTTCTCCGCCGCCGACACGCATGTATCGATGTATGCGGCGCTCATCCACGCCTGATTTCCCTTAGGTATGCGCACGATGCGCGGCGCATCGCCTGCACCGATCCCGGCGAACAGGTTGGCGAACACCGTGGGCGAATTCGGCGGCGCACCGGTGAACACGATCTCGTCCGGCGTGCGTCCATTGGAGAACGGCGTCGCCCCGACCTCGATGTCGGCGTCGTTATGGAGCACGAGCCGCTTGAGCGACGTGTCCCTCTCAAAAGCGTTGGCCGCGATGTTCGTGACCGTGGTCTCCTTGGTCTTGCCGCCGAGCACCACCCCTTCAAGATTTGCCATCCTGCGCAGAGGCGCGCCATTCATGTCGCGCATGTTCGGCAGGGTTATCGTTCCGGATGCTGGCGCGAACGTCATAGGCGACTCCAGCACCATGAACGCCTTGGCGTGGATTGCGGTCAATCCGCTCAGATCCCACCAATCGAACTTCGTGCCTTCCATTGTCGCCCGCCAGAATGCCGTCTGGCCGTAGAACGTATCCATGCGCGGGCTCTCGATGATGATGTGCGACATTCCGGCCTGCGTAAAATACCAGTCGCGCATGCTCCAGTGCAGCGTTGGCTCGTCAAGTATCATGAGGCGGTATTTTACAGAGCCGCCGTTGAACGACTGACCCCAAGACGCATCAGATAGCGTTCCGGGAAACAGGAGGCCTGTCGCTCCTTTGGATGCCCATACGCCAGTCCCACCCGGCATCGCGGTGAACTTCCACACCGTGCCGTCGTCAACCTTCTTGACCGTGCCGCCAAGGTCGATTATGCCTTGGCCGGAATCCGAATCCGCATACAGTCCGCACGATGTTGTCTTGCCGAGCATCAGAGTCCGCGCAGTTTCGCTCACCACGGAGCAGTTTACGGTGAAATTGCCGTCGGTCGCCGTAAGCTTGTCGGCGGCGAGCGTCCACGGATGCACAAAGCGCGCGTATATCCACGTGTCGCTTGTCATGGTCACGGATACGGTGGTCTCGGTGCGCACGGTCTTGTCGACATCGCCATACCACTTTTTGAACGTGCCTGTCGCGCCGGGCTGCGCGGTGAGCGTCACGACCGTGCCCTTGGGATACGTGCCGTCCGCGAACGGTGCCCAGTCCGCCGAAACGACCACGGCGTCATCGAAGAACGTGTTGCGCTCCACGGTGAACGAATATCCCTTGTCGCTGCCAGAATAGGCGACATACTGCGCATAGTGCGTCTTGAAGACTGATGCCGCCACCACGCCGAACGGAATCGGGTGATCTGGATGCGCCGCGTGGTATGCCTTGCGCTCCGCATCGGTGAGCGGCGTAGCGCCGGAGGCAACCGAGGCCCACGACGCATCGCCTTCGGGAATCACGAACACCATCGTGTTCGCCGCCGTATCAGGCCATGCCGTCGCCGCGGTGATGGACGGCACCGCGCCCGTGAACGTGACGACTTCCAGCGGCTGCTTGCCGAACACATCCGTCGCAGAGATCGTGAATCCTTCCGCGCAGCCGAGCGTCACGCGCTTAAGGCTGCCCCGTGCCCCTTCTGCGGCAAAAGCTTTCGTAGCTATCGACGCCAGCTTGTTGCCGTTCGTTCCAAGTATGGCCTCCTCCATATTGTCGCAACCGAAGAATGCGCTTTGAGCGATTGTTCCGGCGGACGGGAGATCGAGCGTGCCGGTGGCCATGCACCGCTGGAAGGCGTTATTCGCGATTGTCGCCAGCTTCGGCAGACTAAATTCACCGAAATCAGAATCGGTTCCCGTCTGTGCTGATGATGAAAATGCGGATTGGCCAACGGAGGCAACCTTGGGCAGATCGATAACGAGCCGGCTGCGCGGCATCGAGCCGCCCCATTGGGGCCACGCGGTGACTTTAGGGCAGGCAAACACAAGTTCTTCCGCACGGCAGCTCTGAAGGCTCACGCCGTTCGGTTGCTCCACGATGTTCGGATAGAAGATGATGCGGGGCGAAGTCAGAACGGAATTTGTCATCGAATAGAGGCAATTGCGGAAATTAAGCGACGTTCCGCCGGTTGTCATAGCCTGACCTGCCGAGAGGTCGAGGCATTCGCTGGCAAAACCGTTCAGGTAAATGCTGTCACCCTCTGTCCAAGTTCCGATATAGAACAAACCATTACTTTTCGCTATGCACTTCAGGACCCACTTGCCATCGGTTATGCAAGTGAACTCGGAAGCAGGGCTGCCATCTTCGCCGGCATCGTAGTAAGTCCATTTCGCCTGTGCGTTGGCAAGCGCCGTCCACTCTTCATCGTTGCCGAACTTCACGAACGCCACCGCGCCATCCTTATCCATCACCTCGAAGCTGGTGACATTCCGCCCCTCTGCGAGCGAACCGCCGTTTGCGTTGACACGCGCTATGAGGTCTGCGGAGGAATACACCGTCGTCCACTTCACGGTCGCAAGGTCCTCCGTGAGCGTGTAAATGGCGATCGTCCCGTCATCCGTGAGCACGTAGATGCGCGGACGAAAATAGTCCGAATGGCTCATGCGCTTGGCGACTACCGTCTTCCCTGAGAGGCTGGAGTCGCCTGAAACCGTCGCCCACGCGGTCGAAAGCGGCGCGGTGGACTCGTCGAACGCCGAGACGGATGCCGCATCATACGCCACGTCCGCTACTGACGGATTCGCGTACCATGGCACCACATACGAAACGGCGGCATACGCCGTATCCGCCGCAAACGCTGTCACCATAGCGGCAGCCAAAAACCCAGTTATGCGCTTACGCATGGACTTCGTCTTCTTCATCGGTACACTTCTCCTTATACGACGTAAAAAAGATGCGGCAAAGTATAT
This sequence comes from uncultured Verrucomicrobiota bacterium, assembly GCA_946631345.1. GTDB lineage: Bacteria > Verrucomicrobiota > Kiritimatiellia > RFP12 > UBA1067 > UBA1731. The sequence goes on along the minus strand of CAMPAA010000109.1, from coordinate 152 downwards.
CATATTCATTTTTTTTTTCCACGGGTTTTGCATAAAACCTTTTTGCCGCACGCCTTGAAGGTTTGAAAGTTTGAAGGTCAAAGTTTGGAAGGTTTGGAAGGCGCGATGACATCAACACGGAAAACGGGAGGGCGCGTGTCCCCACGCGCCGC
>CAMPAA010000108.1 GCA_946631345.1 uncultured Verrucomicrobiota bacterium | reverse complement strand
TTGGCTTGCAAGCGAGGGGCAGACTTGGTACAATTCGCACTTATTCATTAAAGGAGAGAAATGCAATGAACCAAGTCAAGGGAGTGTTGGCAGCGGTGACAGGTCTGGTCGCCCTGGTCGGATGTTCAACGGTGAAGGAGCCTGCGCTGGATACGCTGATTTGCCACCGCGGCGAATCGAAGGACGCCCCTGAGAACACTCTGCCCGCATACCGCATGGCGGTGGACCGCGGATTCGGGTTCGAATGCGACATCTACCTCTCTGCGGACAAGAGGCTCTTCACGTTCCACGACAGCAACCTCAAGCGCACAACGGGCGGCACGCATACCGAGAAGTGCACGGAGGCGAGCTGGGCCGATACTGTTTCGAAGGTGAACGTGGGCGGATGGGGCAATTGGAAGGACTCCCGCTTCGATCCCACGCGGCCCGCGCTGCTTGAGGAGGTGCTCAAGCTTGCGCGCGACGGGCGCTACATCTACGTGGAGGTGAAGGGCAACGACCCGGAATGGGTGCCGTACATCAAGGACGTGTTCGCGAAGCAGAAGAACGCCACGCCTAAGAACACGCTCTTCATAACGTTCGGCGACAAGCTCTGTGCGGAGCTCAAGCGCCAGATGCCCGAGTACAAGGCGTTCTGGCTGACGGGCGCGAAGAACAGGTGGAAGGGCCGCGAAATCCCGATCACGGTCGAGAAGGTGCTTGCGAAGCTTAAGGAGACCGGGGCGGACGGCGTGGACTGCCAGTTCAAGGCGGACGTGATCACGGCCGATTTCATCAAGGCGATCAAGGATGCCGGCTACGAGTTCCACGTGTGGACGGTGGACGACCTCCCGACGGCGAAGCTGGCGTTCGAGCGCGGTGCGCAGACGGTGACGACCAACTGCGCGAAGAAACTCCTCGACGAGCACCTGGGGAAGTGACTTCCCCATGGCGAACTACGACGACAGCAACATCAAGCACCTGAGCGCGATGGAGCACATCCGTCGCCGCATCGGCATGTACATCGGCCGGGCGGGCAACGGATCGGACTACGACGACGGCATCTACGTCCTGATGAAGGAGGTGATCGACAACGCGATCGATGAGTTCATCATGGGCAACGGCAAGAGGGTTGAGATAAACCTCGACTGGAACTCCGGGAAATGCTCCATCCGCGACTACGGGCGCGGCATACCGCTCGGGAAGGTGGTGGAATGCGTCTCCGAGCTGAACACGGGCGGCAAGTTCGACACCGAGTCCTTCCAGTTCTCGGTGGGCATGAACGGCGTGGGCACCAAGGCGGTGAACGGCCTGTCCGACGAGTTCTACGTGCGGTCCGTGCGCGACGGCGAGTTTTCGGAGGCGACGTTCTCGAAGGGCGTGCTGAAGTCGAAGCGGCGCGGCAAGCTCAAGGATCCGAACGAGCGCACTGGCACGTTCGTGAGCTTCCTGCCGGACGCGACGATATTCAAGAACTTCAAGTTCCGCGAAGAGCATGTGATGCGCCGCCTCAAGATGTACGCGTACCTGAACGCGGGGCTTACGCTCGTGCTGAACGGCGAACGCATATGCTCGGAGGATGGCCTGAAGGATCTCATCGCCGACGAGGCGCAGTTCGAGAAGCTGTACCAGCCGTTCCACTTCCGCTCGAAGACGCTGGAGTTCGTGTTCACCCACACCAACCGCTTCTCCGAGGAGTACTACTCCTTCGTGAACGGCCAGCACACGACCGAGGGCGGCACGCACCTGACGGCGTTCAAGGAGGGCCTCACCAAGGCGCTGAACGAATACTCGAAGAAGAAGTTCGACGGCGACGACGTGCGCGAGGGGATAGTGGGGGCCATCTCGATCAGGATGCAGGAGCCTACCTTCGAGGGGCAGGCCAAGACCAAGCTTGGTTCGCCTGAGATTCGCGCCGATCTCGTTGCGAGCATCAAGAAGGAGGCCGAGGCCCTCTTCCACAAGTTCCCGGCGGAGGCTGACAAGCTCATAAAGAAGATCGACGAGACCTCCAAGCTCCGCAGCCAGCTCAACACCATCAAGAAGCAGGCGCGCGAGCGCAGCCAGGCGGTGAGCGTGCGCGTGCCGCAGCTGAAGGACTGCAAGAACCATCTCCACCTCGACAAGAAGGATAAGGCGGGCAAGAAGGGGTACGGCGAGGATACGATGATATTCCTCACCGAGGGCAAGTCCGCCGGCGGCACACTCGGAAATGCGCGCGACGCAATGAACCAGGCGGTGTTCTTCCTGCGCGGCAAATGCCTAAACACGTGCGGGCTCAACAAGGACGTACTCTACAAGAACGAGGAATTCTTCAACCTCATAAAGACCCTCGACATAGAGGACTCCCTCGACCATCTCCGCTACGGGAAGATAATCTTCGCAACCGATGCCGATGTGGACGGCCTTCACATCAGGATGCTGCTTACGACCTTTTTCATGCGGTTCTACAAGCAGCTGATTCTCGACAGGCGCGTGTTCATACTCGAGACGCCGCTCTTCCGCGTGCGCAACCCGAAAGCCAAGGACAAGGAGCAGTACTACTGCTTTTCGGACGAGGAGCGCGAGGCCGCGATCAAGAAGTGCGGGAAAAACTGCGAGATCACCCGCTTCAAGGGGCTGGGGGAGCTGAACGCCAAGGAGTTCAAGGACTTCATCGGTCCCGGAATGCGCCTCACCCCGGTGACATGCTCGGATGACACCGAGCCTGACAAGACGATAAAGTTCTACATGGGCGGCAATACGCCAGAGCGCAGGGAGTACATCATGGAGAATCTGGTGTGCGATTCCAGCGACTTCTGACGGCGGAATGCAAATTCCCGCGACTTGCGAACAAACGCACCCAAACTTTTTCGCATCTCGCGTTCCTTCGCTTGCCGATTTTTGGTACAATACGCACCAAAGCATAAGGAGTCTGAACATAATGGTGACAGCGATTATAGTGGCGGCGGGCAAATCCGAGCGCATGGGCGGAGGAGCGGACAAGGCGTTCCTCAATCTTGGTTCACGCCCTGTTGTGGCGTGGAGCCTGCTGGCGTTCGAGAAGAGCGCCGATATCGATTCGATAATCCTCGTGGTCCGCAAGGATCAGCTTACTGCGGCAAAGGCGGTTGCGCGCATGTTCGGCATCTCAAAGCTCGCGAAGATTGTGCCCGGCGGCGCGCGCAGGCAGGATTCTGTGCAGGCCGGCATGAAGGAGGCGGATTCCGATACCCGCATCGTCGTGGTGCATGACGGCGCCCGCCCCTGCATCACGCAGGAGGTCATTTCCTATGTGGTGAAGGCGGCGCGCCGTGGAGGGGCCGCCGTCACGGGCTGCCGCATACGCGACACCGTGAAGATCGTGGAGAAGGGAATCACGGTGACCTCCACCGCTGACCGATCCAAATACTGGATGGTGCAAACACCGCAGGCGTTTCCGTTCTCGCTCCTCCGCAAGGCGTACGCCGCTGTCGAGGCCGAGAAGAAGGAGGTTTTCGACGACGCGCAGGCCGTGGAGCTTCTGGGCGAGCCCGTGAAGATCTGCGAGTCGGAAAAGCCCAACCTCAAGATCACAACGTCCGAAGACCTTCAGGTCGCCGCCGCGCTGCTAAAGCTCTGAAATGGCAAAGGTCTACGGCATCCTCGGCGACATCCACGCCAACATCGACGCCCTGAGCGTCGTGGTGGATGATGCCGCCTCGCAGGGAGTGACCGACTGGATCTGCACCGGCGACATAGTGGGCTACAACGCCTGCCCCTCAGAGTGCATCCGTGCAGTGCGCGACGTGCTTAAGGCGCCGGTTGTGTGCGGCAACCACGACTACTACGTGGCATACGAGCAGAACCTCGCAGACTTCCATCCCGCCGCCGCCCAGGCGGTGCTTTGGACCCGCGAGCACATATCGGCGGACGAGATGGACTGGCTCAGGTCGCTTCCCATGACCAAGCCCGTCATGGGCATGACGCTCGTCCATGCGACGATGGACATGCCCGACCATTGGGGCTACATCTTTGACGATCTCCAGGCCGCAAGCCATTTCGTGTACCAGAAGACGCCCCTCTGCTTCCACGGGCACACGCATGTGCCAGTGGTGTACGAGAAGACTGCGTTCGGCGCGATGCACCACGACCCGCGCCAGTTCGAGGGCGGCGAGTTCCGCGTGCTGCCGGGCCGCCAGTACTTCATCAACGTCGGCTCCGTGGGCCAGCCGCGCGACGGGGATCCCCGCGCGAGCTATGTGATTTTCGATACCGCCTCGCGCACGGTCCGTTTCTGCCGCCTTCCGCACGACGTGGCATCGGCCCAGGCGCGCGACCGCGCCGCAGGCCTGCCCGAGCGCTGCGCGGCGCGGCTGGAGGTCGGGAACTGATGCGTGCGGCCGAATTGATGTGAGCGATATGCGCGAGCCTACCTTCCATCCATGCATGCGACTTGCCGCCGGCGCCTTCCTCGCGCTCTTCGCCGCAGGATGCCTCACATCTGCGCCGCCTCAGCCGAAAAGCTGGGTGATCTCCGCCGAACGCCGTCCGGCTGACGCCGCCGCCTCGCCTCGCGCCTCGCGCCTTGGAACCCTTTCGGTCGCCGCCCCGTACGACAAGCCCGCTCTTGCCGTTCGCAGGAGCGACGGCTCCATCGCGTTCGACGCCTACAACGTGTTCGCTACATCGCCGTCCGCGCTGCTGCGCGCGCCGCTCTCGGCCCTCATGGAGGCTGATGGGCGCTTCGGGCGCATCCTGCCGGTGTCCAGCTCCGCCCGCGCGGATTCCACCCTTGAGGCGGTGGTCAACGACCTGTCGCTCGACTGCCGCGAGGAGGGGCGCCGCATGGCGCGCGTGTCGATTTCGATAGCCGTAATCTCGAACCGAGAGGTGAAGATGTTCCTTGACGGCGAAGGCGAGGCGGACGCCTCAAGCGGCGACTACTCCGCCGCGTTCTCCGAGGCGTTCGCGCGAGCGGTTTCCGCCGCCCTCGCCCTTGCCGCGAAGTGAGGCGGGCATCCCTGCCATATGGCACACTTCGCGCTTTTTTGCTATACTTCGCGGCGTATGCAGGTACCAGACACAGTAAAAGACGCTTTTCCGGCGCGTCCGGCGGATTCGCACAAGTATTCCGTCGGCACGGTTACGGTGGTGGGCGGCTCCAGCCGCTTCATACACGCCCCTGTCATCTGCGGGCTTGGAGCGCGCGCCGCCGGCGCAGGTCTCGTGAACCTTGTCGTGCCGGATGCCTCCCGGATCGCCGCCGGCAGCCTTGTGCCGGAGGCGACGTTCATGAAGCAGAGCGCCACGTGCGTGCCGCCGAAGGCGGACGTCACCGTTATCGGAATGGGGCTTGGCACCACGCAGGCTGCGGAGATGCTGGTGTCGAGGCTGCTCTCTGGCTCTCGCGGGCGCTTTGTGATAGATGCCGACGCGCTTACGATTCTCGCAAACTGGTACGCGAAGAAGTCCAGTGCGCTTCCCGTCATCGAGGGGCAGCGCGCAATCCTCACGCCGCACGCAGGCGAGGCTGCGCGTCTGCTGGCCTGTACGTCGGAGGAGGTGCAGCGCGACCGCCCCGCCGCCGCCGGACGAATCGTGGAGCGCTACCACGCGATATGCGTGCTCAAGGGAGCGCACACGGTCGTAGCCGCGCCTGGCCGAGACCCATTTGTGTGCGAAGCCGGCAACCCGTTCATGGCCATGGGCGGCATGGGCGATCTGCTTTCAGGCGTGATCGCCGCGCGCTGGGCGTACCTGAAGGACGACTTTCTCGCGGCATGTTCATCGGTGTGGCTGCATGCAACGGCATCGGACGCGCTCGTGAACGCCACACCGCCTGGCGACCCGTCGATAGTGAACACGGCGGCGCAGATAGGCTCGCTCCGAGTGTCCCTTGAGCGGGGCGGGCTACGGTAGGCGCATCCGGGAGAGCATGGCGGAGGCAATCGCCGTGAACGGCGCGACAAGCACAAGGCCGAACGAGCCGACAAGCGTCTTCACAACCTCTGCCGAGACAACGGTGGAGTTCAGGAACACGGCCGGCGGCGTGCCCTGCGCGGCGAACACCATCAGCAGCGTGAGGTAGCCGCCGGAATACGCAAGCAGAAGGGTGGTCGTCATCGTCCCAACCACCGAACGGCCTATCCGCACCCCGCTCATGAACAGCGCGCGTGGCGGCAGGTTGGGGTTGTGGCGCGCAACCTCGTCCACGCCGGCGGCGATGTCCATTGCGAGGTCCATCAGCGCGCCGGACGATGCGAGGATCACCGCGCCGATGAAGATGTCGGCAAGGTCGAGCGATGAGTATCCAGAATAGAGGAGGGCCTGCGTGAAGGGCATAGTCGCCCCGTTCACGCGCATAACGCCCGTGAAGAACCACGCCAGCACGAGCGAAGCCCCCACTCCGAGCATTGCCCCGGCGAACGCCGCCACGCCGCGCCGTGAAAAACCCGCCACAAGGTACATTATCACGCCTGTCAGCGCCGACACCGCCGCGAACGACACCCACGCGGCGCTCCATCCCGCCAGACACAGCGGAATGAGCAGTTTCCACACCGCGAAGCAGCTGAACACGAAGCTGAACAGCGCCTTCACCCCTGTCCATCCGCCGAACGCCGCGAGCAGGATGCAGAACGATCCGAATAGGATCCCGATCCATCCGAGCCGCCAATGGTCGCGGACGACGAGAGTGTCACCTTCCTTTGCGCCGCCGTCCGGCCACGTGACGACTGCGGTGTCGCCTGGGGCGAACTTCTTGTCGAGGTCGAGCTGGGCGCGCAGCTCGTTCGAGGCTCGGAACCTCCGCCCTGCGGCTGGACCTCCGAGCATCTCCACCTCGAGGTGCTGCGTGCCGTATTCGATCAGGCCCGTGAGCGTGAGGTCGCTGTCGTCCACCGCGACCACCCGTGCGCGCACCGGCTTGCCTCCATCGTCGGCGGCCGGGCGAACTGGCGGCAGCAGCCACATTGCCGCGCAGAGTGCGGCGAACGCCGCTGCCGGAAGGATGTCGCGCCGCTTCATCGCATCATCTTGCCATCAGCTTCTTGAGGCGGTCGCCGATGTCGGCGTTCTCCGTCATGCCCACGAGCATGTCCGCGCCTACGCCCTGCGCCGTGGTGAGGGTTGGCAGCGCCGTGTGGCTGCCTGAACTCCAGCCGACCCCGGCATGGGCCGCAAGCACGCCTCGCGCCGTGGACGCGAACACGTACCGCCGCCTCACGTCGTGCGCAGTTGTGTCGGACAGACGCTTCTTGACGTAGCTGCGGTCCTTCTCAAACGCATTCTTGAGTGCGTTGATCTCCGCCGCCGTTATGCGCATCGGGTCGTTCGCGCCGCCGTCGAAGACGAGGCCGAACGCCTCCGTCACAAGTGGCTTCACGCTTTCGAAGGGGAGTGAGATGTCGGCCCTGAGCCGGGCCTTGATCTCGCTTGAGAAATGCTCTGTCGAGCATTTCTGCATGGCGAGGCGCCCGACGAAGAACTTGCCGCCCGTACCCACGAACCCCATGGAAAGTCCGCCGGTCTCGTGGTCGCCGGTGGTCACGACCAGCGTCTCGCCCGGATGCTTCGCGGCGAACGCAAGCGCCACCTTTACGGCTGCGTCGAGCGCTATGGTCTCGCGCAGGTTGGTGGCGGCGTCGTTGGCGTGGCCGGCGAAGTCGAGCGTGCCACCTTCGCACATGATGAAGAATCCTTCCGGCCCGTCGAGCTGCGAGATGCCTTTCTCAAGCATCTCGGAAAGCGCCGGCTGGACGGCAGGATCGCGGTCGATGGCGAAGTCGAGGTGCTTCTCGTTGAAGGTGCACAGCGCACGGCATCCCGGGCGAAGCGCCGCCCACGCCGCGCGGTTTGTGGTCACCACGAACCCCGCCTCCCGCGCGAGCGCGTAGATGTTTCCGCGGTATTGGCTGTCCTTGCGGTCGTCCTCCTTGCCGCCGAACCCTCCGCCAGCGAAGTAGTCGAAGCCGCTGGCTACGAGGTCGAGGCCGATCCTGTACGTCTCTCCCCGGTTCTTCCGGTGCGCATAGAACCCCGCCGGCGTCGCGTGGCAGATCATGGTCGTGGTGATTATGCCGACCTTCATGCCGGAACGTTTCGCCACTTCCGCGACGGATTCCAGACGCGTGCCGTCCGGCTTCACGCCGAGCGCCCCGTTGTCGGTCTTTGCGCCGCAGGCGATGGCCGTTGCGGCGGCGGCGGAATCGGTGATGATCGAGTTTGCGGACTTCGTGCGTGTGTTCACCTGATACGGCAGACGGTTCATGGCCAGCGCGCCGTGGCCTGTGGCGGCGGCGAACTCCTCCGCCACCATCCTCTGCGGCGTTGACATCCCGTCGCCGATGAACACGAACACGTATTTGGGCTTTGCACCCGCGAAAAGCGCCGACACGCACAGCACTGCCGCCGCAACTACATCCATTCTTCCTGTCTTCATTGCGCCCTATTATACCACAATGTAAGGCCGAACTGGTAGAACACGTCCCGGTCCACTATCCCAATACTTTTTAGCGTGGTTTGCGGAGGTAAACGCACCAGATTCGGTTTGTTTACTTCTGCAATGGGGCGAATCCAATGCATCGCGAATTTTGCCGGGAACGCTGTCATCGCTTTTATGGTATAATTGGCGGCGCAATGGAGATGGGATTATGCTGACAAGAAGGGATGCGGTGCGTATGGGGGCGCTTGGCGCTGTGGCCGTAGCTTTCAGGCCGCTGCTTGCGGCGGCGAATGGCGGAGAGCCGAGCGGGTTCGCCGAGGCCGTGTTCGGGCAGATGAAGCTCAGGCGCGTGACCGTGGAAATCGGTCTGCCGAAGCCGTTCTCGGTAGTGCAGGCGTCCGACAGCCACATTACATACGTGTCCGCCACCGATTTCGAGAAGCTGAACGGCAAGTCGATGGAGTGGTACGCGTCGCGCAGCCGCATCTTCGCCGGCGGCATACCCGGCCTTGCCGCCGCGCTGCTCTATGCGAAGAAGAAGGGTTTGCCGTTCATCCACACGGGCGACCTGTTCGACTTCCCGTCCCGTGCCAACCTTGACATGGTGAAGCGCGATTTCGCCGGGCGGGACTGGTTCTTCGCTCCAGGAAACCACGAGTACCACGGCTGGGGGCCCGGATGGCCAGCCATCAGGATCGGAAAGACCGCCGAGGAACGCACCAAGGGCAGGAAGATGTTCGAGCCGTACTTCCCAAACCCGTTCCCCGTCGCGTCGCGCGTGATCGGCGGCGTGAACTTCGTCCAGTACGACAACGGCGGCTTCAGCGACTGCATGGGGCAGTGGCAGCTTGCACAGGTCAAGAAGGAGTTCGCCAAGGGAATGCCGGTGGTTCTGCTTTGCCACATGCCGTTTTACACCGAGGAGCTTGTGGAGCAGATGGTGTCCACCAAGAGGCTCGCCAGAGAAAAGATAGACGCGGGCTACCTGCAGGGCGTGCCGTGGTGCGGCAACTGGTCGGGCCGCGTGGAGATGCTGAAATGGCTCAAGGAACAGCCGCTGCTGAAGGCCGTGCTATGCGGCCATCTCCATGACGAATACACGGTCGATTTCGCGCCAGGCGTGAAGCAGTACGCGGCAGACGCCAACTACAAGGGCGCAGTGTACGAGTACACGTTCACGTGAGCGCACCGCCTATGCGCGTGACGGGAATAGGATGTTGCGACTGAGAAGACAGAGTCAAAGGAGTAAACGAAGATGATGAAGGTCAGAATGATTGCCGGCGTGGCTGCGGTTGCGGCGGCGTTTGCAGGAGGGGCTTGGGCTGATGGGGCCAAGATGCGGGTCGAGGCCGCCGACGGCGACGTGAGCCTGCAGGGCCCGATAGGGCTTACGTTCGAAAGGATGCTGCGCAACCATGTGCTGGCAGAGGACCCCGTGTATCTCTCGGCCTGCTTCAGGGAACGCACCGAGACCGATCTTTGGCAGACGGAGTTCTGGGGCAAGTACATGCATTCGGCGGTGCCGTTCTGGTCCGCCACGAAGTGCGAGCAGCTCAAGGCGCGCATCGACGCAGGCGTTGCAAGCGTCATCTCCGCGCAGCTTCCGGACGGCTACATCGGCAACTACCGCGCCGACAGGCGTTCCCCGGAGGGCGGATGGGACGTGTGGGGCATCAAGTACACGATGCTCGGTCTGCTCCACTACTACGACGGCACGAAGTCCGCCGAGGCCATGAATGCGTGCCGCCGCCTGTGCGACTACCTTATCGCATCGGTTGGGCCCGGCGCAAAGCGCACCATCGCCCAGACCGGCAACTACGCCGGGCAGCCGAGCTGCAGCTGCCTTGAGCCT
>CAMPAA010000107.1 GCA_946631345.1 uncultured Verrucomicrobiota bacterium | reverse complement strand
ATTTGAGGTCGCAAATTGCGACCTCAAACAATGGGGCAGAAACGGGGCTCGATGTTTTGAGGTCGCAATTTGCGACCTCAAAGCGCGGCGGAACAAGATACCTTCCATATGCATTCACGGAACATGGCATAATCATGTTGGCGTTCGCACTGAATTCGCCAACAGCGGTTGAGGCATCCCCGACATCCTGGCAAAGATGTGAACACCATAGGAAAAACCGCCAAACCGCGAAATTTCGGAAAACGAATTTCCCCACTTGTTTCTGAAAATGCGATTTGATACAATACGCGCTGAACCCCTTGATGGGTTGTTAACCGACCGCTGAGCCTCGGCGATGCGGTGCAGGGCCGGGCGAAAGTCCGGCCCTTGCCTTTCTGAAAGATGCTGATGAAAAAGACTGTCGTGTATATCGACGGATTCAACCTGTACTACGGGTTGCTTCGGTTCTCGCGGAATAAGTGGCTGGATGTGGTTGCGTTCGCAAAGTCCCTTCTGCCTCGTCCGAACGAACATGAAATCATGGACGTCAAGTACTTCACGGCCCGCGTCAACTACGACCCTGCGGAACCGACCGCACAGATGCGTCAGTCTGTTTACCTTTCCGCCCTTGCGGCGTATCGCCCCGAACTGAAAATCATCGAGGGCTACTACAAGCGTTTCCGAGCCCGCTATCCCTTTGCAAAAGAGCCTTGCAAATCCTGCGGAAAGGTTCCATGCGCAACCGTGTGGAAAACCGAAGAGAAGCGCTCCGACGTGAACATTGCCTCCCAGATGTTCATCGACCATATCGAGACCAACTTCGACTGTATCGTTCTCGTCTCTGGCGATACAGACCTCATCGCGCCACTCCACTACCTCAAGAAGCGTACGGGGAAATCCGTCATCGTTTTCAATCCCCACGAACGACCCAGCGAGGAACTTCGCGCTGTGTCCACCTACTACAAGCACATCCCTCGCGACCTTCCGGCGGTAGCGCGGCGTCCTTTACGAATCGAACGTCCTTCTCCGCAAACACGCAAGTACCTTCGCGCCAAACTTGCTCACGCGGAGCAGGCACAAGCGAAACGGAAACAACTGCCAATATTCTGACAATCTGCATATCAGTTCCTATTTGACAATGATCATCAAACCATCATTCCGCACGGAACGTGAACCGGTCGGTCAATACGTGACGCGGCCGACAAATATCCGGTCGAACTCGCAATCTTGGCCTTTTGGCGGGTGGAGGCGGAACTGTATCGCCAGGCAATCTACACCCTCAGGCACACGCACCACCGCCCTCGCGGACGACCTACCCGTCGCATCCTTAGTGAACGCAAGCCCATGCCCCGGCACACGCCAGCGCCACCAGCCGTCCTTGCGGCGCTGCCAGTACGCGACCGCCTCAAGCCCTTCGCCCGTGCCGGAGGCTTCCACCACGTAGTGCTGTCCGGGCCGAGCCGTCGGGTCCTCCACGTGGAAGTAGCCCGCGCCCCGCTGCGACTCCTCCTTCTTGTCGTGCTTGCCATGCAACGCTTGGCGCGATGCCGCCACGTAGTCGTTTGTGGCGATGTTCACGATCTTCCCTGCCGCAAGCAGCTTCGGAAAGTCCTTCGCGAGGAACGCGTCGGGATCGGTGCAGGCGCGTATTACGCGCCCTACTCCCGGCAGTTCGTCCTCCCACCGTGTGCGCGGCACACCCAAGCCCTTCGCCACGTCCTCGCCCCACTTCACCCAAGACCTGCTTTCACACCACAGCCACACATATTCGCCCGCGCACTCCACGGCCTCCGCGAGGTTGCGCTCGAAGTGCCCGAGACGAGAACCGTTCACCGGCCCGAAATAGAATGGGTTCGTCTTGCCGTTCTCATTCGTGACGCTGGACACGTACGAATCCATGTAGAGCCCGAACCCAGGAAACACCTGTGCGCGGAACTTCGCGCGGTTCTCAGGCGCTACCAGCCCCAGTACGGCGTTCCGCTGCGAGATAGCCGATAGCATGAACTCGTTCTGCTCGGCCTCGCTCCGGTACGCCCACTCGTTCCCGTCCACAAGCTTTGCTGTCGACGGAGCCACGTCCAGGATGCCGTTCAGGAACGCCGGCCACAGATCTCCGCTGCGCCGCGCGCTCATCATCGGATTCTCCGAGTTCACGTGGTGCGAGTGCCACGAGAACAGCCAGTAGCCGAGCACCACGGCGTCGGGATGCGCCCGAAACACCTCCGTGAATATCTCGCGCCCACGTTTCCGCGCCAGCGGCGCCAGCAGATCGTACGGCTCATCGTTCGGGCGCGCCTCGAATTGGTTCTGCTTGTGGTAGTCTTCGGGATCCATGATGTAGCCGCGAACTCCCGTCGCCTTCGCGAAGCGTGCTATGACCCCCATCGACCGCGCCACGCGCCCCCAGATCGCATCGTCCTTCCAGTCGATACGGTTCGTTGGCGCACTGAGCGTCCAGATGAAGCATTCCCGCAGACCCTTGTGCTTCGTCGCCTCGCGTAGCGTCGCCACCTGACCGGAGACCATCGCATCGGTCCATTCATAGCCGTTCATCACCCGGCTCGATACGTGCATCCTGCCATCCTTGCCCCTCGCGCGCAGGCGGAGCGAGATGCCATCCACTCCGGATGCGTCGATCTGGTCTGCGTATTCGAGGATGCGATCGAACGGCATCGCGTTCCATTCCCAGCCCGCCGCCACGACCTTCTTGCGCGCGCGCCCCCAATCCACGGAAATCGATTCGCCGCACGTCACTCCCGCAACGCCCAGCAGCACGAACGCCGCCACCGCACATCTTGCCTTGCCCATTGCCAGCCTCCTTTTCGTCGTACGTTGTCTGTGGCGCTTATCGCGCACCTCAACCACGAAACATGCCGCATCACCGCACCGTGAACGTCAGCCCTTTCGGCTCTGTGTACTGGCGGAGGAATCGACGCTTCGGCATGATTCCCCGCATGATCCTAAACTCGTCGATGTACCCGACCATGTTGCCGGCGGTGGACGCAGAGGTGCCGAACACCACGCTGCTGTTGCCAGCACTGTAGAGCGTGCCGGCAATCGTGCCCTGAAATCTATTTGATCGGTCGATGTAAAGTGTGATCTGCGTATTCGTGTTGCCATCGACCGCCTGCAGCATGATGGCCACATGATGCCATCCGCCATCCACGAGTTCTGAAACGGGGACATCCGTCATGAGGTAGCGTTCCGTGTTCACGCCGTTCAAGACCGTCAAGCAGCGGAACCGAAGTTTGGCAACGTCACCGTCGTCTGCATAGAGCGCCCATCTCGGATAGCTTTTCCCCGACCAGATGACGTCTGCGTTTACGCTGACGATGCCGGCCAACGCAGGCAGGGACGACAGCTTGCAGAAGAATTCCGCCGTCTGGTCGAAACCGCCGAGTCCCGGCGCGCTCCTGAAGCGCACGGTCGAGCCGTTGAGATAGACTGATGCCTCGTTTGTCTTCGTGCATGTTCCGTGCCAGCCGTCAAGAAGGAGCTCTGGATAGAGCACCTCGGGCGAAAACACTGGCTCTTCGCAACCGGCGGATCCGCGCGAATAGGCATCTGCGGCAACGATGAAATCGCCGCTCTGCGCCTCGTAGTCGTTGTCGAACTGTGCATGGAACGCCATTTCGGCAACGTCGTTTGCAAGCACCCTCTTCGTGCTTGAGAGAAACTTTTCCGGCGCAAGAACGCGCTGCGTGAAGCGCACGGAATCAATCCATCCGTGGAAATGTTGCGATTCGTTTTTTGGCCGCGAGCCGATACCACATTCCACCGCGACTGGCGAAAGGATCACGTTGTTGATTGCCGTCATCAGCTGATAGTCGATGTACAGCTTGAGCGTGGAATGGTCTGCGTCATAGACAGCGGCCAAATGATGCCAACGCCCGTCGTCGAGATCCGAGCCAAACAACCCGGCGTTTGTCCACGTTCCGGGCCAGTCGACGCCACCATACATGTTGCGATAAATCATCCAAATCCTTCCGGGGTGGGAGGAGTCGAACATAATCTGCAGGAAAGGCTGCTCCGAAATCATCACGAGCTCCTGGTGTTCATCGCCAGACACCCTGGCCGCAGTCTTGAAAAACAGCTCCGCCGTCAGGTTCGTCTTGAAATAGGCGTAGGTCGGCAGGTGGACACTCGTGCCATTTCCAGAGACGCCGTTCGTCGAAACGAAAAGCGAGGTCGCGTTCCCCCAGGCGGGCGGAAGATCGAAGTTGTCGCGGAGCGTGCGGGATGGGACATCGCCGGAACAAACGGGAGTCGCCACATTGCCTCTTGAGACGAATCCCGCGGAAAGTCCAGAAATCATATTCGGGTTTCCGGTCGCCACCGCTCCATTCTCGGCATCAAACGGCATCCAGACAAGAGTGTCGGCGTCGACGAAAGGCGGCAAGGCCCGTCGCATGAACTGTGTGGGCAGCAGCGCCTCGTCCGAAATCCGCAACTCATCGATCATTCCGTTGAACTTTCGGCCGGCATTCCGATAGCCGCCTATGTAGATCGCATTATCAAAGTTGGCGGTGCTTTGGCCATAATCCGGTGCGCTATTCACCGTTTTCTCGAAATCGGGCTCGTAATCCACGTACACCTTATAGGTGGACACGCCACTTTCCGCGTTGTATGAGCAGGTGAGCGCCACATGGTGCCATATGCCATCGTTTATCACATGCGTCCCAGAGCCGGCGTTCATGCTGGAGAGCCACGTGTTGCAGCGGACGACTATTTTGCCGTTCTGCAGCACGCCGATATGCCACGTCTCGCTGGTGAATCCCCAATCCCCATAGATCTTCCCTGCAATCGGGGCTATCCCGTTGAACGTGCCGCCCGTCGTGCAGACAAAGCACTCCACGGTGTAGTTCATGAGCACTAATGCGGGATTGTTCTTGATGATGACGGCTCCGCCCGCAAGGGCCGAACTCGTCCCGGCGGAACGGAAGTTGATCGCCGCCGTATTCGCATGCACCGAACCTGATACAGGGTCGAGTATCGGTTCTATGTAGCACGGCCTGACAAAAGTCGGCATGAAGTCAGGATCAGTCCCCAGCGTTGTGCCAGTGTTGATGGAGTGCGCCTCGCCGCTTCCATATTCTGACGACGCAGAGTTCACGAACACATCCGCCGCCTGTGCCGTCTCGCCGGGCGAACGCTCGTCAAAGTGATGCCACAACACCGTCTTCGCCTGCGCCGTCATTGACAGCACACATGCCGCTATCATGACTTTCTTGTAAAGTAGAGACCCACATCTCGGCGTTACCGTCGGTGCGACATCCCCCTCACCAAAACGGCCGTGCGGATTTCCCGCATACGACTTTCCATCAAGTGCTTTTCCTGTTGCCATGGATTCCTACCTTTCTTGTAGTGTTTGGGGTCTATTGCCCCCTCGCAAGGTGTTATATCAAAAAGCGCCCATTCAGGTCAACACCGCCAAATGGCGGTATGGTATTGGCGGTGGAGAAATGGTACAATATCTACATATGTCAAGCCACGTAAAAGCCATAATGCGGCTTCTGCCGTTGGTGTTGCCCGCCATCAGCCCGTGCGTCGCCGCGCCTGCTGAAACGATCACGACCGTTTCGCAGATGCGTGCGCTTGCCGACGAAGACTACGCCCACGCCATTCCCTTTTGCATCACGGGGCTCGTCACGACAAGCTCCTGCAAAGGCTGTCTCCTCGACGCCACCGACGGAAGTTGCGAGCTCTGGATCACCAACATGAGTTTCAAGGAAGGCGACATTATACGCGCCGACGGCTACACCACCCACGATTTCTTCGCCAATGATCCGATCCTATGCGCAACGAACACCGTCAATCTCGGACATGGCACCATACCGAAACCCCAGTTGCTCACGATAGAAGATATCCTCACAGGGAAAGGAGACTATAAACGCATTCGACTCAGGGGATTTATAACCGACGCCTTCAATGATGACATTGATGACAATTTCGTAATTGCGCTGCTGAACGTCCAAGGGCGCATCCTGCACATGGCAACCCCTAAAAACGGAAATGCGTTGAACCGTCTGCGGTCGCTCATAGACGCCGACATTGAGATTTCGGGCAGATGTTCGCCGCGGATCGGAGGGAAGAGACTCTTCGGCGGACCGCTCATATTGTTCGATTCGGCGACAGACGACATCAAGGTCCTCTCACGTCCGGCGGACGACCCCTTCTCCGCTCCACGTCTCAAGACACTCAGCCGCACGTTTGCGGAGAACATCTCCGCCCTGAAGCGCCACTCCCTGCAGGGATGCGTGCTCGCCGCCTGGCAGAAGCGGAACCTGCTCGTCAATTATGGGACGAACATGATCGCAAAAATCACGCTGGCGGAAGGCGAGCGGCTACCTGAAGCCAGAAGATGGATCGAGGCCGTAGGATTCCCGGAGACAGACCTTTTTACGGTCAATCTCGCCAACGCCCGCATCAGACCCTCAGCGAATGGATGCGCTCACGCAGAAGTGCCAAAGGACGTCTCGGCCTATCGAATCAGCCATCAGCCGTTCACCAAACGCTACGACCTGGACTTCTACGGGCATCTTGTCCGTTTTGCGGGAATCGTGCGCGCAATTTCCCGACCGCAGGGCGAACCTGGGCGGTTGACACTCGAATGCGACGGCATTCTTGTTCCAATAGACGCCGGGACATCGGCAGAAGCCCTGGACAAGGTGGAGATCGGCTGCCAGATTGAGGCCACCGGCGTTTGCGTGATGGAATCGGAAAGCTGGCACCCTCAGCGCGTCGTCCCGACCGTCACGGGCTTCTTCCTTGTGATCAGGTCTTCCGACGATATTCGCATTCTGTCCTATCCGCCTTGGTGGACGCCGCAACGATTCCTGTTTGCCATCTCGGGACTCCTTCTCATCCTCGTCACGATCCTTGTGTGGAACATCGCGCTTCGCAGGCTCGTCGAACGCCGCAGCCGCCAGCTAATCAAATCGCAGGCCGCAAAGCTGAAGTCGGACCTGCGCATCGACGAGCGCACGCGCATTGCCAGCGAACTGCACGACTACCTCGCGCAGAACCTGACAGCCATGTCATACCAGCTGACCGCCGCACGACTCTCACGGGAGGAAGACCCCGTCTCCTCGCAGAAACATCTTGAAACGGTGGCGACGATGCTCAACTCAAGCCGCACCGAACTGAGACGCTGTCTCTGGGATCTCAAGAGTGAGGCGTTGGAGGAGCCGACGTTCGATCAGGCCATACGCCGGACCCTTCAGCAGATACTCGACGGCACCGACCTTTCGATATCCTTCGAAATCTCGCGGCGCAGCGTCAACGACTCGACCGCCCATGCCATCCTGAGCGTCATACGCGAGCTCGTCGCGAACGCCATCCGCCATGGCCACGCCAAATCGATTATCATCAGAGGGGAACATGATGGCGGGAAGTTGAAGGTGTCTGTCATTGACGATGGGATCGGATTCGACCTCTCATCTTGCTTCCGTTCCGACGAAGGACATTTCGGCCTCGACGGGATACGCAACCGAATCGTCCGCCTCGGCGGAGAGTTTACAATCAATTCATCCAGCGGGCATGGCACGACCGCCGTGATCTATCTGACACCCCAGAAAACAACAAGCCACAAGGCGGAGCAGACATGAAAAAGTCACGCATACTCATCGTCGACGACCATGCACTTCTGCGACATGGACTTAAATCCATCATTCAGTACCAGAAGGACATGGAGGTTGTCGGCGAAGCCGAAAACGGAAAACTCGCCGTCCAACTGGCGAAAACGCATTCGCCCCATCTGGTTGTCATGGATCTTGTCATGCCCGTCATGGACGGCGTGGAGGCGACACGCCTCATAAAGACCACGTCGCCGCAAACAAAAGTTCTCATCCTCACGACGTTCGGTACGTCAGCGGACATCTCCCGCGCGCTCGAAGCCGGCGCCACAGGTGCGGTCATGAAGGACACGCCCGACGACAAGCTCCTCTCGTCCATCCGTCGCATCCTCAACGGCGAAACTGTTCTTTCACCCGAAATCGAGCACATGATCAAGAACGAACCTGAACCGCCGAAACTCACCGAACGCCAGATAGACATCCTGAGTTCGCTCGCGCGCGGATTCACCAACCGCGACATCGCACTTCAACTGGGCCTAAAACCCAGCGGGGTGCGCGTGCACATCGACGCGATACTCTCCAAGCTGAACGCCGCCACACGCACGGAGGCCGTCGCCATCGCAATTCAGCGACACCTTCTCAAGGAGAACCCTCCATCCAATCTTGTTCCATAAACCGACCATTCCCGTCAATCTGAAACCAGACCGCCATCCCCCGCGATCCCCATTCCATAAACCGCCGGCATCATCCGCCTACGCTACGCAGCGGACAAGTCGGCAACCAAACCATTCTGGGAACCCTCACATCCCAACATCCCCAGCACTTTCTATACATGTCGATGTCCACAGTTTTTCGTCCCCACACGGGTTCACCACAGGATCACCGCAGATATCCAACGGACTTATGGCGGACACCCCACGGACAAGTTACGGTTTTACAACGGTCTGAAAACGGACAGATACGGACTTGCGACGGACAGCCGCTCCGCACATGCACGGACTCGAAACGGTCTGAGAACGGACGAGCCATCATGGGGCGACCGCCATACCACGGACAATCAGCCAGCGAAACCACGCAATCCCCATCCACCCTCAACCGCCGCCCTACACCCCGCGACCACTGCGTGGCTCGGCCTTCGGCTTCGGAGATATTCCTGCGCAATCCCCGCTCCACACCACAAGGCCATGCTATTCTTGTCCTTATTTCATCTTTGACATAACATCGGACAGTATCGACTTGTCGAGCAGGAATGGTATGATTCCAACGAAGGAAATTCCATCCTCATCCGTAAAAAATGGCTGATCGCCACCTACGACAACGAGTTTGCGGAATGAATCGCGGGTTTTCCTAAGGCTGAAAGTCTCCTGTGCGCGCTTCGCTTCGTCAGAAAGCTCAAATGCGCTTTGGATATACAGCTTCTCGAATCCGGTGTTGACGATGAAATCTATTTCATATTGCCGCAGCACACGTTTCCCGTTCTCCCCTGCCACCTTTACCTCAACAACTCCAACATCGACGTTGCACCCACGGGCAACAAGTTCGTTATAGATGATATTCTCCATCAGATGCGTCCGTTCCGTCTGGCGATAGTTTAGACGGGCATTGCGCAGTCCAACATCCTCGGCATACCACTTGCTGGGATATTGCAGATAGCGCCGACCCTTGACGTCGTAACGTTCGACCTTGGAGAACAGATAGGCTTCGGACAAGTATTTAAGGTACTGCTGGACCGTATGCACGTCCGGCTTGATACCTTGCTCCGTCGAAAGCGTATTCGCTATCCTCGTTGGATTGGTCAGGCTGCCCGTCGAACTCAGCAAGACATCGGTCAGCAATCCAAGCACATAGTCATCCTTGAGATTGTTGTGCTCGACAATGTCTTTGAAGTAAAGCGTCTTGAAAAGACCTGAAAGATACTCGCGTCGAGCGGCATCTGTCTGCTTTATGACCGCTTCCGGCATTCCACCGTAAACAAGATACCTGTTCCAGGCCTGATACTCGCTAAGCCCACTCGCCTTGAAATATTCGGAAAACGTCAGCGGATGCAAGCGAATCGCTTCGCCTCTGTCCCGAAAATTGGTGGCGACTTCATCCGACAGCATCTTGGAATTCGATCCGGTGACGTACAAATCAACGCCGGGCAGCTTCATAAGCCCATTTAGAACATCATAAAAAGTGATCAAGGTGTCTGATCCCTTGACAACCGACTTCACTTCTTCGCACATCTGGATTTCATCAATCAGCACACAGCACTCGCCCTTGATTCTCCTAATTCTTGCGCGGACATAAGCAGATAGCTTTCTTGGGTCGCGCAACTCCTCGAATTCGTCGGAGTCAAGAGCGATTTCGATTATGTGGGAGGGCTTCACGCCTTTGTCTATCAAATACTCTTTGAACAAGGTAAACAAAAAATAGCTTTTGCCGCAACGACGAATCCCAGTGATGACTTTGACAAATCCATCACCTCTCGCTGCAATCAGCTTTGACAGATATTCTTCTCTCGCAATTTTCATATCGCTCCATTCTTATAGGACATGTCCACTAACTTTGGAACGCGCGTATTATATCATTTCACTCCAAACGATTCAACCGCCGTCATCCATCCACACCGCCGCCCCGCACCCCGCGACCACTGCTTGGCTCGGCCTTCGGCCTTAGGGATATTCCTGCGCAATCCCCGCCCCGCACAGCCACACCCCATCTTCCCGCCCCACCAACTCCACAATAGCA
>CAMPAA010000106.1 GCA_946631345.1 uncultured Verrucomicrobiota bacterium | reverse complement strand
CCAACACGCTACGCATCCCAGTGCGGGGACTCGGCGGCGGCACGTACGAGCACAGAACCGAACCGGAAATCGCCGGGTTCAAGGAGAACACGCCGGAATACGGCATCCTGATCGGCAAATATCTCGGCGCGCTCGAAAACCATCTCAAGGAAAAAGGATGGCTGGACAAAGCATATGTGTACTGGTTCGACGAGCCGTCGCCAAAGGACTATGCGTTCTGCACGAACGGCTTCGCGAAGCTTAAGCGTTACGCGCCCGGCATAAGGAGGATGATCACGGAGGAGGCGGACAAGGAGCTTCTCGACAGCGTCAACCTGTGGTGCCCGGTGACGCCCAACTTCCACAAGGGTGAAATAGATGCAGCGCGCGCAAAAGGCGATCAGTTCTGGTGGTATGTGTGCTGCGACCCGAAAGCCCCCTATGCGACGGAGTTCATCGACAAGCCTGGCACCGAGATGCGCGTATGGCTGTGGCAGACTTGGAAGGAAGGCGTGACGGGCATACTCATCTGGGATACGATCTACTGGTCTGGCGGCTCAACGTACCGTGGTGTCAAGCAGGACTGCTGGGACGACACTCAATGCTGGTGCGACTCGGCAAGCCGCCCATATCCCTACCACTGGGGCAACGGCGATGGCCGCTTCCTGTATCCGCCGCGCAAGGTTTATGACAAGACCTGGAATGGGCCGGTTCTCGACCGGCCTGTGGAGACATATCGGCTGGAGATGCTGCGTGACGGGATTGAGGACTACGAATACTTTGCGATTCTGCGCCGCCTCGACCCGAAGAGCCCCCTTCTTGCCGTTCCGCAGGATGTGACGGCATCCATGACAGACTTCACACTTGACCCGGAACCCATGTCGCGCCACCGCGAACGCATCGCGCGGGAAATCGAGCGGATAGCGCATGAAGTCGAAACTTCCAAACTTGCGCAAACGAAAAGAAAGGAACGCAAATGAAGGACAAGTCATCACATGGCCGTGTTCTTGCACGGCTTGCGGCGATAGTCGTCGCCACATCAAGCCCGACAACATTCGCAGAAGCCGGAATCTCCTGCATAATACGCCAGGGAGAGCCCACCACATGGGTATCGAGCGCATTCATGGATATAGCGCCGTTCGATTCATGTACGGGGGCACGGGCCATGTGTGACGGCGAGGCGTTCGAGCTGTTCGACTCACGTGATTTCACCCGCGATTTCTTCGAGTTCGCAAGATTTCGGTCTGACGACCCGATAGGTCTCCACGTCATCATCAAGTAACAAACAAGGAAAGGGAAAGCATCAATGAAAAAACTACTATGCCCAGTTGTTGCAGGCATGTGCGGGCTTTCGTTCGCAACAGCGCCAGAGATCGGTCTGCTCGCAACAGGCCAGGACGACGGAACACGTGCCGTAACCATAAGCTACAAGCTTGAAATCGAGCCGGCCGTCGTCACGTTTGTCGCCCAGACTAACAATGGTTCCGCATGGATCGACATCGGCAACGAAAACCTCTCCTCGTTCGAGGGAGACATCAACCGCCTGATGCCAACCGGAAACGCCTATACGGTGGTTTGGCATCCTGACAAATCATGGCCTGACCACAAGATAAACGACAGAACGTTCCGCGTAGGGCTCAAGGCATGGGCCACGAACGCGCCGCCAGACTATATGGTAATCGATCTTGGCCAACCCGGACATGTGCGCTACTATGAGGACCTTGCGTCACTGCCGTTCGCCGTAACGAACGAATGCTGCAAGACTGACCTGCTCGTCTTGCGCAAGATTCATGGCAAGGGAGTGGAATGGCGCATGGGATCGCCTGAAGGCGAGTACGGAAGATCGTCTTCGTCAGAGACCACACATTCCGTGACATTCTCAAAGGACTACTACATAGGCGTGTTCCCCGTCACCCACCGCCAGTACGCTCGAATGGCGCGCGGGGCTGGCACAGAATCCACCTGGAAGCTGCCGCTGTCCAACGTGACCTACAGTGAATTCCACACGACCGTGTCAGCCGTGAATACAACGCATGGTCTCGCCTTGCGCAGTCCAACCGAGGCCGAATGGGAGTTCGCTTGCCGCGCCGGAACAGGCTCCGCGTACAATAACGGCACGGACGACTATGTTACGCGCATAGCAGACATCGCATGGTATGTCGACAACTCCGGTGGAACACGGCATGAGGTTGGCCTCAAGCAGCCGAACGAATGGGGCATCTACGACATGCACGGCAACGTGTGGGAATTCTGCTCTGACTGGTATGCCGCAGACTATGGATGCGGAAACTCCGCCGTCACTGATCCGACTGGCGGTGCCACAGCCACGTCACACGTGCTCAAGGGCGGATTCTACAACAAGGAAGGCAAGGACGTACGCTCTGCGATCCGTTCGGCATCAGGAACCAACGCAAATGCCGCATGGGGCTTCAGGATAGCCTCGGACGCCATCGCGCTGAGATGACAAGGTAAGTGATGCGCATACCTCTGATGCCTTTGATCGTCGCGGCACTGCCTTATGCAGGCATTGCCGCACGCATTCATTGCGACGTAGCCGTGATTGGCGGAGGTTCCGCCGGCTTTGCGGCGACGTGGGCGGCAGCAAGCAGAGGCGCGAACACGGTGCTTGTGGAGCGCGAAAGCGAGCTCGGCGGCACATCCACGGTAGGCGGCGTGTGCACATGGGAGCCCGTGTGCGGTGCGCAAGGCCTTCCGGAGCTTCTGTATGATCGGCTCAAGAGCCGGGGAGAAGCAGGCGTATACCGCATAGTCCACCATGTCTCGTGGCCGGAACGCAACAGCAGACCGACATTCCCTGGCGCACTTCTTGAAATTGACAGCGAAGCGCCATATTCAGTGACATTGCGTCGGCATGGTCCAGGCATGACAAACGAAGCGTGGTTCCGTGAAAATTGCCGAGGAGTGATATTCACGCCGTCGGCGATGTCGCGCACGATGATGGAAATGCTCGAAAATACGGGGTGTTGCCGCGTTCTTACTGGCGTGTCGTTCGTTTCTGCCGAATGCAAAGGAACCGTTATCAAGACGCTGCGCCTCTCAAACGGGGCTGTGCTTGAACCGAAGATTGTGATAGATTCCTGCGGTGCGGTCGCTAAGGCCGCAGGATGCAGGATCATGGGATCCACGCGGCCGAACGGCGCATCGCTAATCTACCGCGTCGCGCGTTCCATTGATGTCGGTCGGCCGGCTCCCCCACCACCATGCTGGTGGGCCGGAGAATATCCGCTTGCCTTCTGCGCCACTCTTCCAAACGGCGAGATCGCCGTAAACATGCTGCCCACTATTTCTGGCGACGACGTGCGCAGGATGGGCGAGGCCGCCGCGTATGCCGAGGCGCGACGTCGCGTGGATGCGCATTGGCGCTGGATGCAGACGAAATGGCCGCCCTTCTCAGGCTGGAAGATATGCCACATATCGCCCTCCCTTGCGCAGAGAGAAACGTTCAGGGTACGTGGCGACTATGTGCTTTCCGGCCACGACGTGCGGAATGGCGTGCGCCCATACGACGAAATCGCGAGCGCGGATCACGCACTCGATTCGCACGGCGGCGAAGGTTTCGGTGGCGAGCTGTCCGCTCCATACGGAATCCCATACCGTTGCCTAATCGCTGCAGACGCAGAAAACCTCCTCGTTGCCGGAAGAATCGCCAGCTTTGATTCTGTAGCCGCATCAAGCTGCCGCCTGTCGCGTACGATGATCAAAATAGGAGAGGCGGCTGGACGTGCGGCGGCGATTGCAGTTTCAACAGGAATATCCATCCGGCAGGTCAAAGCTTCAGAGATTCACGATGTGTTCGTTTCGCCGGATGGCGACGACGCCGCGACAGGCGACCGTCATCATCCTGTGACAACACCATCGAGAGCATTGTCGCTCGCTTCCGGAATACATGGCACAACCGTAAGGTTTGCCCCAGGCACATATGAACTTGACGCGCCGATTTCGCTTTCGTGGGCACACAACGGCATCTCTCTCATGGCAGAAGGCAACGGCAATGTGGTCTTGAGCGGAGGACGACTGCTGCGCGGATGGCAACGGCAGGGAAACGGATGGTGGCGCACGAAGGTAGAGCCATCATGGCGATTCTCGCAGCTCTACGTGAACGATACCCGCAGACTGCGACCATATCGGCCGCGCACTGGGTACTTTCAGGTAGGCGGCAAAGTGGGCGTGCCGCCGGGTGTGAAACCTACGCAATTTTTCTGCATGGAGGGGGATGTGGTCGAAGGCATGTCAAACTTCAGGCGCATCGAGTTCTGCTCGTTCCAGAACTGGGTTATGTCGCGCGTGCCCCTAAAGGACTTCGATCCGGCAACACGGCTCGTTACGCTCGCCGGCGGTGTATCGCGCCCGGGACAGTGCGAGCTCACAGAGGAGCACAGGTATCGTCTCGACAACGTAAGGGACGCATTCGGTGAAGCAAAAGGCGAATGGTATCTTGAAAATGACGGCACGCTACTGTATGCACCAATGTCCGGCGAGGACGAGACAACAGCCAGAGTCGTCGCACCAATGCTCAACCGCCTCGTGGTCGTGAACGGCGCACGGGATGTGACGTTCTGTGGACTGACGTTCGCCCATTCAGGATGGAATGTGCCGGAAACGGGCCACGCCGCATGTCAGGCAGAAAGCCGCCTTGCGCCATGGGCCGCATCAGTCGCTCACTCAGAAAATGTCAGGTTTGAACGGTGCGTGTTCAGGCACACAGGCGCAGGTGCGCTCGAATTCGGAAAAGGATCGCGCGACTGTGTTGCGGATGGATGCGAGTTCTTTGACCTTGGGGCAGGAGGTGTGCATGTGGGGCCGGAATGGGACGAGAAAAACCCCGGCGACAACTCCACCGACTTCGCGGCGACACCGTCTGCCGACTATGCGCATGGATGCATAATCTCGAACTGTTTTATTTCTTGCGGTGGGCGAGTCCAGCCAGGAGCGGTGGGGATATGGGTGTCGCACGCACCATGCACATGCATAGTCCGCAACACCGTTGAGGACTTCTACTACAGCGGTGTCTCCGTGGGATGGCATTGGGCGCTCGGCGATAACTCCACATGGAACAACATAATAGAAGGCAACAGGATCGGCAGGATTGGTCAAGGCGTGTTGTCAGACCTTGCCGGAATATACACGACCGGCGCACAGACCGGCACCATAATCAGCAGAAATTACATACACGATGTCACGCGCGCGCGCTACGGCGGATGGGGCGTGTACTTTGATTCCGGAAGCTCATACATCGCCGCATCAGACAACATTGCGTCCAACTGTCAGGACGGCGCATGGATGCTGGCGAAACTTTCGGCGTCTAATATAGTTGAGCGCAACGTGTTTGTCAATGGCGGCAACTTCCAGATATACCCGCTTGAACGCAGGAAAGAGTCCTCGCCCTCTGCATTTGTCAGCAATACAGTTATATGGATCGGCGGGAAACTAATGCCACATGTGCCGAGCGCAAGATCGGTCGTTTTCCGCGACAATTCCGTCTGGCGTCCGCGCTGGAGTGACGACGTGCTTCCGGCAGGCTTCGTTCGCGCTATCGAGAGGCCAAGCATCTCGACACGAGCACATCAAGCCGGATGTCGAATCAAGCCGCGTACTGGTGCGCTGCCACCGTCTCCCTGTGTATTTCCGCCGATGCCGCCTCCGATGGAGACATCTGGCATGCATGAAGACTTTGAGGCACTCGCCCCTGGCAGGGAGTGGCTTGGATGGACGTGCTATCCGGCCTCTACCGCGCTTGTGCACATCGCAAGTGGAGTGGCGTGCGGAGGCAAGCAGTCGCTTTGCGTGAAGGACGATTCCCAGCCGGGATACCGCCCGTTTCTCGAATCACATCCATATCGAACCTCCGGGCTGCTTGAGATCGCGTTTGATCTGTTCGTTGAGAATGGAGCGCGACCTCGATTCGAGACTCGCGACGCCGAGATAGGCGATCTCATGCGCGGCCCATGCGTTTTCGTCGATGCGCAGGGATGGTTCCGTGCAGGCGAGGGAGCTGGCGACAGAATTGCGGAAGTACCATGCGGGAAATGGGTACACGTGGAGCTTACTTGCAGTCTCTCGGATGCACGAGGTGTATTCTCCCTGAGATTATCCGGCGCAGGCATTGGAAAACCCGTCTTACGTGAGAACATTAGGATGCATAATGGATTCTCAACGCTCGGATGGATGGCGTTCATCTCCATGTCCGACGGCGGCGAACGGTTCTACATAGACAATTTCAGCCTTTCTCCACCGACCAGCGCGCGTGGAGCAAAAAGGGAAAATACGGAAAATGAATAGAATTAAAATTGGATGCGCCGTAGCGCTTGCGACATTCGCAGCTTGCGCAGGCGAGGATGCGGAACGCTCTGTTGGCACAAATTTTGTGGACAGGGCGCGTAAATGGATGTCGTTCAGTGCGTTTGCCGAAATACAGTCGGCATACCTCGCGCGCGGCATGGTTGTTGACGCGCGCCCCTTCTCCGCACAGTTTGTGGACGGCGAAGTGATGCTTGGCGACTTCGGTCACATCGGAGGGCACGCATGGAGCGTCACGTCGCTCTCCGGCAAAGGACAGGGTGCCGCCAAGCGCAATGCCTACAACGAGGTTGACTACAACCTCCACTACGTCTACGACTGGGAACTGGCGGAGGACTGGTCGCTTGAGAACCGCATGGCGCGCCAGTGGGTGACTCTGCCAGGCTATCACGGCAAGGCGAGCACCATCTGCGAATGGCAAGCCGCCCAAACCCTCAAAAACCCGTTCGTCACACCATATTGGCTGCTGCGCCACGCCTGCCGCCCAAGCCCGTGGAACTATTGGGACATAGGCCTGAAGCGTTCCTTCGAACTATGCGACGGCCTCACCTTTACCATCGATTTCTTCGGCGAGCTCGGCGATGCGCACCATTTCCGCGCACAGTACGGTGCGAAACCGGATAATCCTTCATCCCGATACCATGGTGGCCTTCAGGCCCTCAATCTTGTGCTCCGTCTCGACTACGCAATCACCGAGAACCTCGGCGTTTATGCTTTCGTATGGCAGTTCGATATCGTGTCGGACGATGCGCGCGACAGCGTGAAAGCCTCGTCCGCGCCGGAATCCAAGCGCGACCTCACCGTTGGAGGCATAGGTCTTTCCCTAAACTTCTGACCATTTCGGCTCTCGGCGTATGGTCTAAAATGACTCTGCCTAAAGTCGCCGTGATCGATCTGGTCATGCCAAAGATGGACGGCATCGCAGCCACAGCCGAGCTCCAAGCGAAGATGCCCAAGGTGAAAGTGCTCATCCTTACATCCTTCGGCACATCTGAGGAAGTATCAAGGGCGTTGGCCGCAGGCGCCTGCGGCGTTATGCTCATAAGCCCTGAAATTTTGAAAGGTTTACGCAGTGGTAAACGTATCGCCCGGCTTCCAGACAGTTCCGAGAGCACATAACAGTGCATGCCGATACAAGACCCTTCATTGACAATCACCTCTAACCGCTTTTGGCACCGACGTGGCAAGGGCGATACCGCGCACCTCCAGCCCATTTATTTTCCCGACTGCGCAATACCAGTGATACACCACACCATCGTGCTTCAGGACCCATGGCTTGTGTGCATGGATGCTATCGTAGCCTTCAGACGTCTTCACCAGCGGTTCGCCCTCCCATTTCGTCCAGTGTTTCAGGTCGCGTGAACAGGCAAACGTGTCGAACGCACCCTTGATGCCTGGTTTCCACGCATGGCCGAAGTAGAACATGACCCACACGTCCCCAATGCGGCGGATCATCGGGTCGCCAGAGATTCCGTGCTTATCCACAGCGCCATTCTCAATCACTGGGCCGTCGCCGACTCTCTTCCAGTGCAGCATGTCGTCGGATACCACCATGCCAATCACCTCGCGCCAAACCCCGCACTGCTTGGCGTTGTAGAAATTCACGAACCGTCCACCACACGAACGCGACGGATCTTCAACCGTAAAATGCTTGTAAATGGTTTTCTTCTCAAAGTCACGCGCATCTTGATCCGAGGAGCGCAACACCGGATTGCCCTCGTAGCGCGTCCACTCGCGAATTGCCGAGGGATCGTCCGTCCATGCAACGCCAGTAGAGAGAGGATCGGTCTCGTAACCATCATCCGCGCCGCCAAGATACATCATCCAGTACTTTCCGTCAAAAGCGTTTAGCGTGTTAGGCCCGTCCCAACGCGTATCGACGAGCGCGGGCCATCCGTCCGCCTGTGCCGAATCCCATTGTCCCTTCGCGCCGCGCACAAGGATTCGTCCGAGCCGCTTCCACGACAAGAGGTCATCCGATTTCGCCAGATGCGTCTCGTACCCCTTGCCGTCAAAGCGGATAAACATCATATACCAGACACTGCCATGACGGAAGACGGATGGACTGTCAAACATCTCCCCCGCCTCGGGCGTCAAGACCATGCCAACCTTGTACGGAGTCTTGACTGTCTCATAGACAGCCTGCATACTCACAGCGGAAATCTCGTCTGCTCCGCCGCCCAGCGCCGTAAGGCCAAAGGCAAGCAACAGACCTACCAACATCATCTTCTTTATCATCGCTCTATTCTCCACACTTCATGGCAACCTTGCCGGCAAGACTTGACCCCAATCCCGACCTTCGGGACTCCATACCCCAAAACGGCGCGAATGATACCATAGCCCACATCTCGCGTCAATGGGGTAATTGCAAATAAGCGATGGTATATAGCCAATTGTTATGTCATTATTGTGAATCCGCCCTGAGTGGTAGGGCCGCTTTGCGCACAACACGCCGTGTGACCATTGAGCGCGGAACGGCCCGTTGAGGGGTACCAAAGCCGCTTCGTAGCCCTTCCAGAGCGGTGACAGATTTTCTATTCCATAGAAATGCATTCTTCGCTCCGTGCGACACAACCGTTTCTATGGAATAGAAATGCATTTGTCGCTCCTTACGACTGATGAATTTCTATGGAATAGAAAAGTGGTCTTCGCTCCGTACGACACAACTGTTTCTATGGAATAGAAATGCATCAGCCGGTCTGGGTCTCATGGGAAGGGTGTCATTTACAAACCCAGAGTTCTACGAAGCCGAACGGATGCGTTCGCGAGCGTGTGGGTGAAAAATGCCGGGACGGAAATGGGCCATGCGGCGATCCGCCACCTATCCTTGCCCATTGAGAGCCGCTTCCCCCTATTATTATAAGGTGCGCGCGCACGCGCGCGCGTAGCGGGACAACAGCAACAGCCTTCCCGGTCCCCCCTCGCCATCCTTGCGGTGGTTGGACCCCAACCTTGCGGTGGTTCGTCCCCATCCTTGCGGTGGTTTGACCTCATCCTTGCGGTGGTTGGGCCTCATCCTTGCGGTGGTTCGACCTCAACCACCGCAAGGTTGCCCCCTAACCTCCGGGTGGTTGGCTTTCACCTTGGCGGAGGGATGAAATTCATTCAAAATTGGCATACCCCTTGCGAGATCAAAGGCTGGATACACGCGTAGAGGTTTGGTTAGGGACAAGCATTTAGTCCGAAACTACCCTCCACTTTCGGACGTGGGTTTGTTTAGGAAGCGGCAGGTGTTCTACAAGTCCGAAATCGTCATTGGTTCTGATGGGGTGCCCTATGAGAAGTTCGCGGACGGCACGAGAAAGGATTTGTCGGAGAATATCCCATTTGAACTTCCGCAAGGCTGGGCGTGGGCAAGGTTGAAATATCTTGGTGAATTTGTCGGCGGACATACGCCATCTCTTGCAGACAAAACAAATTGGGAAAATGGTTCTGTCCTTTGGGTGACTTCTAAGGACATGAAGCAGAAGTATGTTTGTGATACAGGCTACAAGCTATCTCAAAAGGGTGCAAGCGGATTAAGGCTGCTACCCGTTGGAACGTTGCTGATGGTAACCCGTAGCGGGATTTTGAGACGAACGTTCCCAATTGCTTTGGCGGCAAAAGAACTTACAATCAACCAAGACCAACGATCTCTGATTTTCCACGATAATGCAATGGGAGAGTTCGTGTATGACGTACTGAAAGGGATGGAGAGTCAAATTTTAAAAAACTACCGAAAGACCGGCACGACAGTTGAAAGCATCATCTGGGAAAGATTCGTAAATCTGCTTATCCCTCTACCGCCCCTCGCCGAGCAGAAACGCATCGTCACGAAGGTTGAAGAACTCTTTGCGTATGCTGACAGAATTGGCGAAGCCGCAGCTGGAATCGTGACAACCGCGCAGCGGCTCGACAAGAAGATTCTCGACCTTGCAATCAGAGGCCAGCTCGTGCCGCAAGACCCGACCGACGAACCGGCAAGCGAACTGTTGAAGCGCATACGGGAG
>CAMPAA010000105.1 GCA_946631345.1 uncultured Verrucomicrobiota bacterium | reverse complement strand
CGCCTCCATCCAAAGTTTTTTCACTTTCCCCCTTGACGCAATACATACTTGTCCCTTATGGTTCCTTTCTTGTTGGAGCGTAATACGGGTTAAGCGACAGGTAGTTCACGCCAAGCTCTTCGCCTGCCGAAGCGGCGGCGTTGGAAAGCGTGACTTCAACGTTCGATGTTTTCGCCGTGAACACGACGTGGTGTAGGTTTATCCGCGCGATGCCGTCATTGGCCAAATAACGTCCTTTTTGGCGATCATCCACGTGCACCCACGATAACGCTCTGTCAATCTCTGCGCCATCAGACAGCTTCGCCTCAATCCCGAATCTGCGCGGCGCAATGCGGTTCGCCTTGACATCCTTCACATCGAAAGTGGCGAACTGCAAACAATATTTCCGCCCAGGCGTCAAACCTTTCACCGTCTGCGACAGCGTCGTCGCAAACCCTTCCTCGCGAACGAGGACGGCGAACGTATCGCCTACATTGCCATTGCCGCCCCAACGAGCTTGGCTCTTTGAGGCGAAATTGTCATACGAATCGCACCGCACATTGCCATTCGCCTTCCACGGCGCGATCGCACCCCTGAAGTCGCCGTTGAGGATGTGGTCAGGACGGTATCGGAAACCATATGCCTCAGAAAGCATGTTGGTGTTGCCCTCTACGACATAATGGCGCATAAGCGCGAACGACCAGCGATGCATCTCTTCGTCCGCATAGTAGCTGCCCCAGTAGCCGATGAGACCAAGCCCGTCGCATGAACGATCATTTGCCGCGAAGTTCATCTGCATGTCGAGTGCGTACTTGTAGTCAACTTCGGGGTGATGGACAAGGGTAATTACGGGGGTCTGGTTGAAGTTGCCATAAACGACGCCGATGGAATCAAGCGCAGCCGGATTCATCGCACGGTAAGTATCCATCACTTCGCCAACGCGACTGCGCAAATACTGCCGCTCCGCTTCTTCTGTCTCACGTGTCGAGCAGTAGAGTTCGCGCAGCAACTTTCCCTCGCCTCCAGAAACGTTTATGCAAGCGGCGAGAAAATCAAGACTGACCGCACCAGTTGAAGGCTTGCCGCCGTAAGCCCAAGTAAGGACAGGACGTCTCGGCTTTTTCGATAGGTCGTACAACCAAAAACCGGCAGCGTACAAATCCAGAGACACGATGTCGGCGTAGTCCTGCTCGTCGCACGCAACACCGTCATACTCCGGCTTCGTCATTCCAGCGCACCGTGAAAGCTGGGCAATCATCGAGGCCGCTTCGCCGCCGACCAAGTTTATGTTGTTCATCCATTCGTATCCGCGTCTGTGGAACTCGTCAAGCCGCTCCTTCGGCACGTTTCCGCCAAGCTGTGTGGTGACAGCCGGCAGCACGTACCTTTCGTTGAAATCCCAGTCATACGGCGGATTCTCCTTTATGACGCTGTTTACGCCCGGACAGTAATTCAGAATCTCGGCGATCTCGCGCAAAACAACATTGCCATCCTTGACACCTGAGACTTCAAGCGTGTGTTCTCCAGCGGAAAGGCGTCGGAACATCTCATGGCGCGGCGTTGCGCTGTCCATCACCTCACGTCCGTCAATCCGCACGACAAAGCCCGTGCCCAATCGCCCTTTCACCGCCATGAAAGTCCAACCATCGCGGGAAATCGCAAAGGCAAACCTATTTGTGCCATCTGCTTTCAAATCAGCCGCCAGAACCTCCGTGCAAAGATTGTTGCGACGGCGACGTGGAAGCTGCGATTCGCCGCATCCCCCTACCACGCAGAAATTGTACCGAATCTCGACCGCCTTTGCGCCAGACACTTTATGCACGACGCCAACCGTCAACACGCCATTTGTCGCGCCTTGCGGAAGCGGTACTTTCATATCGTTTCGAGAAAGTGGCACAACCACGCGCTCAGCCAGCCCATCCACTGCGGCGAACACTTCGTAATCGCCGTCAGGCTTATCCAATTCACCAAAGAAGCGAAATACGACAGAAGGATCGTCTTCCGGTATCTTCGCAAGCTTTGGTGCGAGCGGCACGAGACGCGGACGCTTTTCGCAAGCGACGAGTTTCGACGGGCCGCTCTTCGCAAGCGCCAGTTCGTCAATCGCCTCCAACTGAATGTCGGCAACGTCCAGGTCTCCGCGTTGATCGGCGATATAGATCATTGCCGTATAGCCATCCGGCGCTTTGAAGCACTTGAACTCGTTCGTCACTCGCTGCCATGCGCCCGTCGTGTCTTGTGGAAGCGCAAAGACGCCGGCGGTGGCGCGCCAGGAACCGCTGTTGACGAGCAGAATTCCTGTGTGGGAACCGCTGCGGAAATTCTTTGTCCGCACCTGCATCGAAATTCGATATTGGCCATCTGGCACGAGGTCAAGTCCATATTGCTTGATCCTGATGTTGGGATTGTTCCCGCCTTTGTTGATGGAAAAATACGGCAGTCCCTCTGGACCACCGCTCGGATGCCATTTGACGTCCGTCTCACTCTTGGTGTTAGAGTTCCAGAAAGGAGGGAAGTCTGCCTGATCAGCCTCAAGCACACCATTCAACAAGAGGTTCTCGCCCGGCTTTACGGCAGCAAACGCCGCACCAATCGACACCGCCGCAATCGCGGCGAAGACCATCCTTTTCACCATCACCTCACGATGAACTTCGTGCCCCTGATGAACTTGCACGAATAGCGGACGCATGGCATTCCCGAAACCGTCACCGAATCCATCAGCAGCTCGGGATACCGACCATACGCATCGTCATGCTCGAACGCGATCGTCTTTGCGGCGATGGCGGTTGCGGACTCTTCGGGAACCGTGAGGATCGCGACGCGCTCGTTGCTGCGCACCTTCTCCCCATTGGTCGTCACCTTGAACTTCAGCGTGTTGCCGCTCATGGCGAAACGCGCCGCATTCGTAACAATCATGCCGTAGGTGGCGACCTCCGATGTGTCACCGGGCCGATATTTCGCCGCGATGCCCGCGCCCTCCGCAACCGTCACGGAAAGGTCCACGAACGCGCGAGCATTGTCCGCCCGCAGATAACCCTCGGCCACTTCAAGCGTAGGAGTATCACCCGAGTCGACCACACTTACCGCGCCTCCTACCGCCCACGTACCGCCGCCAATCTTCTTGGTTACGCCATTCCGCCTGAACTTGAGCAGGGAACGGCTCAATTCGAATACTTCGCCGTCATCCACGCGGAACCGAACACCCGAACCTTTGAAGAGAAACTCGCGGTTGGGCATGTCAAGGGTCTGGCTTCCCAAGGGATGAAGTTCCACGATAGAGCTGCTGCCGCCCTGTATCGTCATGTTGTCCGCTCGGCTTGACGGAGGGTTATGCCCCCAGCTTCCGGCATTGGCGAACTTCAGCACCGTATGCGAATTGGCCTTCTCACCACCGTACAGGAAGTATGTGCCGGTGTATGTGTTGTCGTCCGAGGCGAAGACGTACGTGTTCGTGCGATTGGAAGAACCGGGCTGAAAGCACATGTAGCCGGATCCGCTCACCACGGAATCAATCACTGTCGTTATATCGTTCGCAGCCGCCCGGAAGTCAAGTCCATTGTCGACTCCTTGAGTGCTACCCACATAGAGTCGTCCGTCGATGTGGAGGTCAGAGCCGGATGCCGACTTTTGAGGATAGAACTTCACGTAGTCATAGGTGCGGATGTCAGCGGAGAATCTAGTCGCGCCCGAGTTGTTGAATTGCACAGCCGCTGTCGAACCGCTCGCCCCTGCAAACGAAAGCGATTCCCCCGGAAAAGTGTAGTCGCTGCTCACGGCCTGCGTGTAAAGCGTCTTGCCTCCTTGAACCCTGTAGTCGGCCCCGCTGTGCGGCAATTGGCCGTCCGTCCACCGTTCCTTGTCGCCGCCATACGTGAGATACGCCCTGTCGTTCGCGCTTCCGTTGAACGTTTCAGACACGGTCACCAGCCCAACCATCTCCGCATAGACAGTCTGCACGGTGCCTTCAGTCTCCACCGTGAACGTAGCAGACGGCAAACCTGTAGCGGCAAAGTCGTCCGGCTTCACGAAATCCGCCGCCGTAACAGTTTTCATTGATGTGGGTACTTTGAGGAACGGAATCTTCAAGCCGCGAGTCGAAAGCGTATAGACTGGTATCGGCCAGTTTGGTTCGCACCCCTCCCCGAGAACAAGCACACCGGATTGCGCCGCGTTTGCATCATACGAAAGACGAATCGCACCACCTTCCAACACAAGGTTACGCACCTCAACCTCATCACCAGGCTTGACACATATTTCTCCTCCACGAGGCACAGAAATCATGCTGTTCCCAGAATTGGAGAATCCAGAGGCCAACATTATGCCCGTTCCGTCGATAACAAAAGGTACCGTCTGTGACATGGCGGACGCAAGCGTCAGAGTTCCCTCGCCAATCTTCTTCAGTGTGCCAGAGCCGCTGATCGGCCATTCCACGCGCAAGGCATTACCAGCGGGGACGCTGATGCGTCCACCCGTCTCGTTTACGAAAATGCCACGATTGAGCGAAGCCGCAAGCGTGACATCCGCACCCCGCGATTCGAGCGTGGTGCCGTCGCAGAGCGAAAGCGCATCCGCCTTGAACGAAGATAGCGCACCTCCGAGGGAGTTGCCGGTGGTGAATGCAAAGACCGCATTCGTCCCGTACACCGTGATACTGCCAAGATAGGCAGAGTTGTCGCCCGTGAAGATCGTCTGTCCGGCGGACAGGAGCGCGTTCGGATACGGACCGACTTTCAATCCCGTCCCCTCCGCGCCGGTGATCGCCGCGTCCCAGTATGTAATCCACCACCCGGCACCGCTGTTGTGCGTGCTGTGGAGGCGGAACGGCGCAGACTCCGGCGACGTCACTTCCACCGCTCCGCAGATGTGGGCCTCCTGCCCCGCTCGGCTCATCCATGTACGGTAATAGCCATTCGCGAGAATCAGTTTCGTAAACGTATGGGTGCCGGCATGTTCCTTGTAAAAGATTCCCTCCGTCCCACCAACGATACCGAACTGGAGCGAGTCGCCAGCGAATCCCTGCGAATTGTCTCCGCGTAGAAAGTAGCCGTTTGCCACGATGTAGTCGTTGCCTGATTTCGGTTCCTCGCCGCTGTTCCAGCCGTCAGCGGCAACGAAACCGTTATCGGAATTTTTGTTGAGACTCACAGTGGCGGCTTCTGCCACAGTAGTCACACAACAGATGGCAAAGAGCAGCGGCATTGCCGATGCGCCCCAGAATCTCCAAGCGTTTTTGCTCATTTCAGACATAGTACTCCTTTTGTTTGTAAAATTAATGGTGCAGACTATATCACATCATGCCGAACATCGCAATGAATAATACGAATTATTTAGATGAATAATGCGAAACTGGTTTGGCCGCCAAAACCGGCAGGTGGCGTCATTTAAGTCTCAGCGATGCAACAGTCATTCCTTAATTTATTGTATTTTCATTCCGCAACTTGTTGGATATTCCTTCCGCAACTTATTGCATTTCTATCCCGCCGATCCCCGTCCTCAATCGGGCTTGAAATCTACAATTGGCGATCTTTGAGCCAGGACGCACGGGAGTGCGTCCCTCCCCGGATTTTGTAATTTCTGTTTTTGAGCCGCACCATTGGATTTCCACTCTGCCGTGTGATATAATTCGCGGCATGAGCAAAGGCACGACGCATCCGCTGAAGATCTTTCTGATGTTCAGCCAGAACAACAAACCCGACCGCGAACGGATGGCCGGTTTCTTGCGCTACAACGCCATGCTGCCCGTCAAATGGGATGTGCGCACGCTCGATGGTTCATCTTCTGCCCTGTATGACAGATGTCGCAGACTTTGCCTTGACTGGTATCCCGATGCGTTCGTGTTCTCCGAATACGAACAGTTCCGAAACCTCCTGCGCAGCTTTCCATGTCTGCGCCGGACAAAATACCGCATCGGGATTGACGTGCATCTTGGCAAACGTCCGTCAAAGGTCTATCAGATAGCTCTTGACAATCAACAATTGGTTACATCGGCTCTTGATCTTTTCGCAAAGCGCGGATATCGTCATTTTGCCTTTGCCGGCACCGAAGCACCGGATGAACGATTGCATTCATGCGATGTCGAAAACACATTCTGCTCTGCTGTTCAGGCTTCCGGCAATCACCCGTTCGCTTTTCGGTTTGGGTTAAACCAAAGCTTGACGCTCGCGCTTTCCGAAGCGTCAACATGGTTGCGCACATTGCCGAAACCTTGTGGTATTCTTGCCTATTCGGACGAGATTGCACAGCAGATAATCATTGCCTGCAGACTTTCAAACATCGTCATTCCGCAGCAGATATCCGTTATCGGCGTTGACAACCATGAGGATATTTGCGAGACATCCCAACCAACACTTACATCGATTCTTCCAGATTTCGAGCAATCTGGTTACCTCGCTGGAATGCTGCTCTCCCGACTCTCTTCATCCAGTAAGCCAACAGCGAATCCCTTTGAAAAGCTTTCCTACGGCATAAAGGGAATATATGAACGGGCAACAACTCAAGACTTGCGAAACTCCGGCCGTCTGACAAGTGCAATTCAGGAAATGATTCGTTCCGAAGGCATCGAGCGTTTGACCGTTTCTTCAATAGCCAAACGGCTCGGCGCATCGGTCCGGCTGCTTGAAATGCATTTCAAGTCCGTAACGGGGCACACAATCAGGGATGAACTGATACGATTCCGGTGCACTCAACTTCGTGAAAGGATCCTGACTGAACATCGAACTCTTACTGATCTGGCTTTGGCATGCGGATTCAGGACGATGAACGCCGCGCAAGTCGCATTCCGAAAGACGTTTGGCCATCCAATGAGCGAATGCAAGAGCCAATTTGCCGAGAAACTTGGAGCCTTCAAACAAGGATAGAATCCTTCACCCTGAACCATTCAGGTTCTCTCCCCATCCATCCTCAACCTCCGCCCCGCACCCCGCGACCACTGCGTGGCTCGGCCTTCGGCCTCGGAGATATTCCTGCGCAATCCCTCGCCCCGCACGGCCACACCCCATCTTCCATCCCTACCAACACCGCACCAGCAGAAGACGTTTTGAATAGCCTGAACGATGTTCATTGTTTATAAACTATGGACATCGCTTTTTAGTCCACAAACGGATTTACGGATAGATACGAACGGCCGAAAAGCAAAAGCGGCACCCAGTAAAGGGCACCGCTTCGCTTTGCCGTCACTTGCCTGGCTTTTTTCAGCCATCGAAGTGGTACACGTCGCGCTTATGGCTGGTCGAACAGAAAAGGCGATACCACTTCCCGCCGCCCTTTCTCACGCCATCGACGCCTGAAGCTTCTTGACTTGCGCGAGCGAAAGGCCAGAATACCTTGCGACATCCTTCAATGCAAGAATGCCATCCTTCAGCATCCGCTTCGCCGTCGCGAGCATCGTCTCGCGCTTGCCCTCGGCCTTGCCGCGAGCCTCGCCACGAGCCTCACCGCGAGCCTCGATTCTTTCCATTGCTTCGCACATGTAGCGCCTCCCTTCTTCTGAATTCTTGAATTGACTGACTCTTTTCTTGAGAACGTCAAAATGCATTTCAGCCGCGTCACGGCAACGTAGGTCGTGCACCAGCTTGCCGATCTCGGTTTCGCTTCGCGTCGCACCGTTCACGTAGATTATGTGTGTCCCATCGCCTAAGCGCTTGCCAGACTTCCGTTCGGTTCTGTCGTAGACGTAGACCTCCTGGCCATCTTCCATCACGTCGTTCTCGGTGATGAAGATTACATACGTGTCGCGCAGCTTGCCGACGTCCTCGCCGGACTTGAGCGCGTTCGCGTCCATAAGCGCGGAATTGTATCTCGCCCGCTTCGGCTCCGCGCCTTTGTCGGCCCGCTGGATCTCGATGTCGTACTCCTTCCCCTCGGCATCGCGCGCGAACACATCGAAACGAACGCCGCGCCCCTGAAGGCTCTTGATCGGATATTCCGTCTGCGCCCTGACGACCTTCAGGTCCTTCTTGCCAAGGATGATCCGCAGCATCAGCTCGATGCACTCCGGCGCGTGTTCAAGGCACTTCGACATGAAATCGTCGTCCATGAGCCGAAAGCGTTCGACCTCCGCGAGATACTCCGGCTTCATCACGGATGCAGAACGCCCTGCCCTCGCCTTTCGGGCGACGGTCTTGCGCGCTTTCCGCGTTCCGCTATGCATATGTTTCGTCATGCCGCTGTCGCTCACCTTCCGTTCAAGTGCACACTGTCCCTCAATAGGAACGGCGGGATTATATCATAAATCCGCGCCGCTACGTCGGGGAAAACGAAACTAATCCCGTCGCCTCGCCGTATTGGGCGCGAAGCGCCACACTACCGCGCCAGCCTTCACCGGTGCGCGGAAACGCACCGCAATCCGCAACGGAGACGGCAAGCCGGGATTCTCAATTGCATCCTCGACAATGTCAAACTCGCCACCCTCAACTTCGAAGGACACCTTCAGCCGGGCCGATGACTTGACAAGGATGACGCTGCGCCCGTCCACCCCCTTTTCGACCTTCGCATACGTGATGATCGGCGACTCGAAAGCCCTTGGCGTTTCGAACGCGAAGGCATCGCGCACAGTCACGCATTCCGCCGCCCTGTCGAACGAAACGCTGCGCACTAGCGAACGGACGCCGTTCGAAACAGCTGGATAGGCGCCCTTGATGTCGTAAACGACCGTATCGCACGCGTCATTGAACGTATTCGTCAGCACCGTCGCCGAGAAATGAGCTCCAGTTCCCTGCTTTGCCCCGTCAACGAGCGGCACGGGATGCCCATACGAGTTGAGAACGGCCGACTCGTATCGTCTTGACGAGAAGGTTCTGGCTGTATACGTCTCACCGCCAGGATCACCGGCCATTTCGACCCCGTCAAGCATGAGCGTCCAGCTCCCGATATCGTTGTGGTTGTGGAGTTCGGCGTTGTTGCCGCCCTTTACGCCGAACGCGAGTCTCTTCGTCCGCATTATGTACACCTGAGCCACAGGAAAGATGGTGCGCAGGGCGGTTGAGGACCGCGCATCGAGATCAGGCCAGAACTCTCTTCCGAGTTCCAGCAGATTGGCAGCGGGCGCTCCACCGCCGCCGTCCGCAAAGACAGGGCTTCTGTTTCCGGCGAGCCGGTATCCGAAGCCATATTCCATCGCCTGCCTTGCGCGCGGCAGGCGCGTGAGATCCACAAATCCGCCGGTTGAATCCCGAACCGCCTTGGCAAGCTTGAGGTAATGCCCGAACCCGTAGTTCCAGTACCCGGCGCCCTCGGTGCAGTAGCCATCCTCGAGGAAGCTCTCGAGGAAGTAGCGCATCCCGCGCTCCGCCGCCTCCACGAATGCGGCGCGATCCCGTCTGTCTTCGACGATGGCGAGTGCGGCGCGCACCACATTCGCGTGGCACACGGCGTTCCAGTTGGATCGCACGTAGAACCACCAGTTGCCGTGCCGGCCCTTCGGATTCTTCGAGTCGCGGTTCGTTGCCCGGTAGAGCGAGAAGATGCGCCGCTCCGCTTCGCGCATCGCAAGCGCCCTCGTCTCCGGCGAAAGGCGGCCGCCAAGGCGCGTCAGCACCTCGGCGATGGCGTACACCCTGTGCGAGCTTCCGAGGTCTATCGTGAGCGCGGTTCCATTGAAGTTGCCGAGGCTGCTGTCATGCGCCGGCATCACCCAGCTGCGCTCGCCGCAGATGGCGCGCAGGAGCTCCTCTGTCTTCGCCAGGTATTCACCTCCGTCCTTTTCGGCCATTGCCGCAAGATGAAGAAGCATGTCTATGCGCTTGTAGTAGACCTTCTGGTATTCGGTCCTGTTGCCGTCACGCGTGAAGCGCAGGTACAGCTCGTCCGTGCAGTCGGGGATTTCGGACTTCAGGTAGGCACGCGCACGGTCTGGATTCAGCGGCGTGTACGCCTCCGTCCAGCGGGGACTCTCAGGCAGGTGCGCCGCAATCTCCTCCACGCGGGCAGCGTCGGGGCCGGGAGTTGTCTTCGGCGTCACCGGCAGCGCGGCGCAGGCGGAAGCGGCGGCGAACGCGGCGGCGGCGAACGCGGCGGTGGCAACAGCATGGCGCATAACATGTTTCATGGTATCCATTGTCTCTCTTTCCAAGATTGCGTAAGGGGGTTTCCGTATCGTCGCCCGTTCAAGGGCACAAGCCCCCCAAACGGAAAACAGGTGCATGATACCATATTTCAACGAAACGAACCATAGGGACTTGCCAATGGTCGCGTCTTTTGCTACCATTTCAGGCCTGTTGACACACGAACTTGACCGAGAGGAGACCATACCGTGAAAAGAAGGCAATTCATCGAGACAGCAATTCTCGCGGGAGCCGGCGCGATTGCCGGCGGCTGCGCAACGTGCACTGGC
>CAMPAA010000104.1 GCA_946631345.1 uncultured Verrucomicrobiota bacterium | reverse complement strand
GGCCGGCTCGACATGATCGGCGGCCTCGGGTTCGACACCACGCGCCGCGAGAGCTTCCTCTACCCGCACACGCCGATAGGGATGCTGCGCGTGTACCTGTGGACGCACCCTGACAGGAAGCAGTACAAGCCCGGCGCGCCCTCCACCTGGAGCGGGATGCGCGTGGGCATGCTGGCCGGCACGCTCAGCGCCCAGAGGGCGAAGAGGCAGTTCGCCGGTGATGTCACCGGCGTGACGTACAGGGAGTACGCCACCGACCGTGAGATGCTCAAGGCGTACTTCTCCGGCGAGATCGACGCCTGCATCGACGTGGAGATGCCGGAGCTTGCGAACGAGATCGCGCTCCACCTCTACGCCTCGCACCCGATGTACATCTGCGCATCGCTGAAGCGGCGCGACATCTTCGACGAGCTGGAACGCGCGCTCGACGTGGTGTGCGACGACTTCCCGAAGTACATGCGCATGATAAGCGAGCACCACTACGGCATCCGCAGCGAGATGGCCGCGCTCACGCTCAAGGAGTCGGAGTGGCTGAGCAAAAGGGTGAAGGATAAGGAGCCGGTGTACGTGGACTTCTCGCCGTGGCCGTTCAGGATACGCGACAGCAAGGGGCGCGCGACTGGGCTGGCGGCGCTCTTTCAGGCGGAGATCGCCCGCAAGACGGGGCTTGTGGTCGTGCCGCAGGAGCAGACGGGGATACAGACGGCGGAGGCGAAGTTCATGCGCGGCGACACGAAGCTGTGGATTCCGTACCCGGCGCAGGCGAAGAGCGCGACGTACGGGGCGACCTCGGTGTTCTCCCTGCCCGTGCCGCAGAACGTGGGCGAGTTCTACGGCGCGGAGGACGGCTACCAGGAGTTCGAGATGTTCGCGGGCAAGGACGTGCCGCCGGAGCTGGTCTCCATCCTGCGCAAGGCGGTATCCGAGATAGACCCCACGCACCTGCAGGAGATGTTCATGAGCGCCGCCGCCGAGCGCAAGGTGGTGCACCGGGTGTTCGGCCTCACCAGGGACGAGCTGAAGTGGCTGATCGTGGCGGCGGTGCTGCTGGCCCTGCTGGCGGCGGCGATATACGGCAC
Source organism: uncultured Verrucomicrobiota bacterium (assembly GCA_946631345.1). Lineage (GTDB taxonomy): Bacteria > Verrucomicrobiota > Kiritimatiellia > RFP12 > UBA1067 > UBA1731. The sequence continues at coordinate 9,231 of CAMPAA010000104.1, read as the reverse complement.
GGTGATGGTAAAGCTCCTGCGCAAGGAGGCGGCGCGCTCCAACGAGGCCGCCCGCGTCGCGGAGGACCACGCCCAGGCCAAGACGCGCTTCCTCGCCATGATGTCGCACGAGCTGCGCACGCCGCTCAACGCCGTGATCGGGTTCGCGGAGTTCCTGTCGCGGCAGGGGCTTGAGGAGGACCGCCGCAAGGAGTACACCGAGGGCATACTGCTGAGCGCGACCGCGCTCCTGGAGCTGATCAACGACATCCTCGACCTGTCGAAGCTCGAGGCCGGCGCGATGAAGATGCGCTCCGGCTCATGCGACATGCGCAGGCTCCTCGGCGAGCTGCCTGCGATCTTCGGCTACCGCGTGAGGCAGCACGGGGTGAGCCTCGAAATCGACATGCCGCCGGAGGGCGGGATGCCAGAGGTGGTGCTCTCGCAGCAGGGGATGCGGCAGATTCTCATCAACCTCGTGGGCAACGCCGCGAAGTTCACCGACGCCGGCTCCATCACGGTGCGCGCGGCGTGGATCGAACCGTCGCGCACCCTGCACATCGAGGTGCGCGACACCGGCTGCGGCATATCCAAGGCGAAGATGGACAGGCTCTTCGACCCGTTCGTGCAGGATATCGGCATGCGCATGGTGGCGAACGGCGGCGAGATGAAGGGCACGGGCCTCGGCCTGCCCATCGTGAAGCGCATGGTCGATGCCGCCGAAGGCAAGATCCACGTGGAGAGCGAGCTCGGGAAGGGAACGGCGTTCATCATCGACATCCCGAACCTCGCCATCGCGGAGGAGACCCCGCACGCCGCACGCTCCGCGGACGAGACGGTCAAGGCCGCCATGCCGGACCGCGTGATGGTGGTGGACGACATGGCGATGAACCGCAAGATCCTCGGCATACACCTCAAGAACCTCGGCGTGGAGGACATCCGCTACGCCGAGAACGGCGAACAGGCCCTCGAAGTGATGAAGGAGTGGCTGCCGGACCTCGTCCTCACCGACATGTGGATGCCGAAGATGGACGGCACGCAGCTCGCGGAGGCCATGCGCCGCGACCGCCGTCTCGCCGAGATACCCATCGTGGCCGTCACGGCGGACGTGGACGTAGGTTCCACATACGACATAAGCCTTTTCGCGAACATGATCGCGAAGCCCGTCACCACCGACAAGCTCCGCGCCCTATTCGGGAAGGTAGGCTGAGAGGAGGGGGCACCTTGAAACTTCTGGTATCCTGCATACCGTACGACGGCGGAAAGAGCGGCATCTCGGTGTACGTGCGGGAGACCGTGCGCGCGCTGCGGGCGCTCGGGCACGAGCTTACGCTCGTTGTCGAGCCGGGCGGCGTTCCGCCGGAGGGGGAGGGCCTGCCTACGGTGGCCGCGCCGCGCTGGACGCGGCGGCCTATCCTCAGCATGGCGTGGCACCTCCTCGCCCTGCCGTTCTGGATCAGGCGGCGGAGAGGCGAGTTCGACGCGCTCTTCATCTGCGCGGCAAACAGGCGCGTGTGCGCGTGGTACCCCCTGCCGACGGCGGCGACCGTGCACGACCTCGCCAACTTCCACGTGCCAGGCAAGTATTCGCGCCTCAGGATGCTCTACCTCGCGCACGTACTGCCTCTCTTCGCGAAGCGGGCGCACCGTCTCGTGGCGGTGAGCGGCGCGACCAAGGCCGACATGGTGAAGTTCTGGCACTGCCGCCCGGATGCCGTGACCGTGCTCTACAACGGCCTGCCGCAGGCGGTTCGCGCGGAAAGGGCCGCGTCCCTTCCCCCGAACATCCTCTACATCTCGCGCATCGAGCATCCGGGCAAGAACCACGTGAGGCTCATCGAGGCCTACGGTCGCATCCCGCGCAAGCTCGCCGAGGCGCATCCGCTCATCCTCGCCGGCGCGGACTGGAAGGACGCGGAAATCGTACACGCGGCCGCCGCGAAGTCACCCCACGCCGACCTAATCCGGTTCACCGGGTTCGTTGAGGAGCGCGATATGGCGCGTCTGTGGGGCGAGGCGGGCTTCTACGTGTTTCCGAGCCTGTTCGAGGGGTTCGGGCTTTCGCTGATCGAGGCCATGGCGCGCGGCATCCCCTGCGCCTGTTCGTGCAACGGCTCCCTCGGCGAGATCGCCGCCGACGTGGCGGTCACGTTCGACCCGCAGGACGCCGCCGCCATCGCGTCCGCGCTCGAACGGCTGCTGACCGAGGACGCTGCGGCGCGCTCCGCGCGGATCGCGCGCGGCCTTGAGCACGTGAAGCGCTTCTCGTGGGAGACGCACGCGAAGGGGGTGGAGCGGCTGCTTGCCGACGAGGCGGCGGATGCCCGGAACGTGGCCAGGCTATTCGGGATCCCCGTGGCCAAGGTGACTGAGGGTGAGGCCGTGGAGCGGATAATCGCCATGGCGAAGGTGCGGCCCGTGCGCCGCCCCGCGATGGTCTCCACGGTGAACGTGGATTTCGTCTCCAACGCCGTTGGCGCGTGGCCGTTCAGGGGCAACGACGAGCTGTGGGGCTACCTGAAGCGCTCCGATCTCGTGACGGCGGACGGAATGCCGATAGTGCTTCTTTCGAGGATTGTGCGCAACTCTCTCCCGGAGCGGGTGACGGGCGCCGACATGGTGCCTCCGATATGCCGCAGGTGCGCACGGGAGGGGCTTTCCGTGTATGTTCTCGGCAGCGACAAGGACGTGCTGGAGGAGGCGTTCGCGCGGCTGGGCATGCAGTCCCTGCGGATAGCGGGCGTCGATCCTTCATTCGTCGATCTGGCGGCGGAACCGCCGGAGATAGTCGCGCGGATAAACGCGGCGAAGCCTGACGTGCTGTTCGTGGCGTTCGGCAACCCGAAGCAGGAGCTGTGGATGGGCAGGCACGCCGCCGAGCTCGACGTGCCGGTGATGATAGGCGTGGGCGGCACGTTCAACTTCATCGCCGGGCGCGTGAAGCGCGCGCCCAGATGGATGCGCCGCGGCGGCCTCGAATGGATATACCGCATCATCCAGGAGCCTGGCCGCCTGTGGCGGCGCTACGCCTACGGGCTCGTGAAGTTTTCGTGGCTCTCTGTCCTGCAGCTGTGCGGGAGATACGGCAGATGAGGATCGCGCACGTGCTGAGGCGGCTCTCGTTCGACGACTGGGGCGGAACGGAGCAGGTCGTGTGGAACCTCGCCAAGGCCCAGGCCAAGGCCGGGCACGAGGTGCGCATATTCGCGACGACCGCGCTGTGCGCAACGCCGCACGAGACGGTGGATGGGCTGGAGATATTCAGGTTCAGGCCGATATACCCGTGGTGGCCGATGCCAAAACGCCTTGTGGACGAGCTTGACCGGAAGGGCGGCAATCCGTTCGTGCCGGGGCTGGGCCGCGCATTGCGCGAGTGGAGTCCGGAGGTCATCCACTGTCATGCAATGGCACGCATCGCCGAGCTTTGCATGAGAACGGCGAAAGGAATCGGCGCAAAATGCGTAATCTCCCTGCACGGCGGCGGGGCGAACGTGCCCGCCGCCGAAGCGAAGAGCCTCAAGGCCCCCACGCGCGGCCGCTTCCCTTGGGGTAAGCTGATAGATCATGCGATGGGCTGGACCCGCCGCGTGCCGGAGGATGCCGACGGCATTGTGTGCGTGGGCGAGGACGAATACCTCCGCTACCGAGGCCGGCATCCGCATGTGCTGTACCTGCCGAACGGCGTAGACGGTTCCCTGTTTTCCTCCTGACCCCCTGAAATTCCACACTCACCTGAGATATGTTCCAAACACACCTATGTTTGCTTTCAAACACACCTGTGTTTGTTTCTGAATACAGGTGTGTTTGGAATCAAACACAGGTGAGCTTGATAAATACCTCAATTGAACATGGAAGCAAATACACCTGAGAGCGGTTGACTGGGGGGGCGAGATGTGATACACTCTCATCCAAAAGACAAATCGTACAGGAAAGGAGCATTTCATGGCATACGTATCCGCAAAGAACCGGGAGCTGGAACTCGTGCCGGTGTCGGCGAAGTTCATCAAGGACGGCGGCTACACTGGCCGCATCAAGGGGCGGCGGACGATTCCGTTCTCGGAAGTCCTGGACGAGGTGACGACGCGCGGGCTCAGCGGGTTCGACAAGACTACGGTCGGACTGATAGTCCTGCACACGATCAGCACCATGGTCGAGAACACGCTGAAGGACGGCAACAGCCGGAGGCTCGGCGACTACTTCACGCTCCAGATGGAGGTAAAGGGCAGGTTCGACGAGCCAGGAGAGCAGTTCGACCCCGAAAAGCACAAGTTCCAGCTCGTGCTGCGTCCGCTCAGCGGCATATCGGACCGCAGACCGGACAGGAGGGACGGCCTTACGGTGTACAACCGCAACGCCGGGCCGGAGGTCAAGATAGAGAGGCTGTGCTCCAAGTCCGCGCCGGAGGCGAAAGGTCTCGTGTTCGGCGACGACTTCGTGCTTGAAGGCGAGAACCTGTTCATGCTCGACGGGTGCGACGATTACCTGAACGTGATATACTTCACGCAGCTTGAACACCGCTTCGTCTGCGCCCGTTACTGGGACGGCAAAGGCATCGAGGTGTCGCCTGACGGGCGGCGGATCGTCATCCCGTGGAAAACCAGCGTTGGACCGTATGTGGTCAACCCCAGATTCGATCCGGAGAGGAACCGTCCCGTGGCGGTGATGGTCGGAGTCCATTCGCACGGCGGCGAAGCCGGATCGAAGAGGCAGCTGCACCGTGGCCGTGCGTTCTTCGACAGCTGGCTGGAGTTTTATCCCGAAGCCAGCGTGCATTCGCTGATCTGGGGGCGGGCATGACTGTTCTGTGCGTGGCGCGGATCGACCGGCAGAAGAACCAGATGATGCTGGTGGAATGGCTCGGGAGGCACCCCGAAGCCTCGGTGCGCCTTGTGGGGCCTGTGACGCAGCCGGACTACCGCGCGGAGCTGGAGGCGCGGGCGGCGGCGCTCGGCGCAGGGGGGCGGCTTGCGTTCACCGGCGCGCTGAAGCCGGGAAGCGCGGAGCTTGTGGCCGAGTACAGGGGTGCGGACGTCTTTGCGCTGCCGAGCCGGCACGAGCCGTTCGGGATAGTGGTGCTGGAGGCGTGGGCGGCGGGGGTGCCGGTGGTGGCGAGCGACGTTGGGGGGCTTGGGCGGCTCTGCGCGGCGCATCCCGCCGCCGCGCTCACGTTCCCGTCCGGCGACGCGGCGGCGCTCGACGCGGCCATAGGAAGGGTTTTTTCGGAGCCTGGCCTGCGCAGTTCGATGGTCGAGGCGGGGAAAGAGGCGGCGAAAGGCTACGACTGGGGCGTTTTGGCGGCTAAACTTGTTGATTTTTACGGTAAGATATGCGATAATACGCATCCTTTTTAAGGGATGGAAGATACAATGACAGAAGAGGAGCGTGAGCAGCTCCAGAAGATAAATGCCATGCGCAAAGTGGCAAGCGTGATCCTCTTGAAGTGGATTTGGCTCATCCTTGCCGTTTTGGTGGGTTCTTTCAGCGTTTCCTTCGTTTTTCTCGTGTGGCACTTCGCGAAGAGCGTGCACCGGTTCGATGCGCAGACGCGCCTGCTGTACATGCCCCGGCGCGTATCCAAGATAGAGACGATATCCGACAAGCAGCTGCTCACGATCCTCGAAAGGAAGTCGCTGATGCGGCGGGTTGGGGAGCGTCTGCCGATAGGGCTGCTTGAAAAGCAGTGCCTCACGACCGACATCGAGATCGTCCAGGAGCGCAAGCCGAGCAACATCTTCACGCTCAAGGCCCATGCGCCCACATGGGTGGGGGCGGTGAAGAAGGTGAACGCCTATGCGGAGGTGCTCATCGAGGAGTACTCCACCTACCGCACGCGCGAGCTGGAGAACTGGCGCGAGTCCATCATGGTGCGCAAGAAGAGCCTTCAGGATCAGATCGCCGAGCTTGAAAGCGAGGAGAGCGCCGCGAAGGGGCAGATCGGCGTGGCGTCGCCGAGCGAGGCGCTGACCACGCTCAACCAGCTAATCTCCGACCAGCGGCGCAACATGTCGATGCTCAGCGTGCAGATGGCGAACGAGGAGGTCAAGAAGAAGAAGCTCGACGAGCTTGTGGGCAACATGGGGCCGACGATCATCGCGAGCGCGCCCATCATCCACAAGAAGAGCGAGGAGATCGCGGCGGTGGATGCCGAGATAACCAAGCTGCGCGAGGTGTACACCGACCTGAACCCGAAGGTGAGCGGCAAGATAGAGGAGCGCAGGATGCTCCTCGACGGCTACATGAAGATGCTCAAGGAGAAGGGCATATCAGGCATCGACGTGAACGAGATCGACCGCATCGAGAAGGCGGCGAGCGAGCTGGCCGAGATATCGCTCAAGATGGAGGTGCTCTCCGAGAACCAGCGTTCGCTTGAGCAGGAGATAAAGGACAACGAGAAGAAGTCGGCGGAGCTCACGGCGGCGATCCCCGCCATCGAGCGGCTGAGGGTGAAGCGCAACGACCTGGAGCGGACCCTGCGCGACCTCGAGGACCAGCTGGACGACCTCGCCTACCTCCAGATGTCCACCGTAAACGACCTCAGGCAGATAGAGCGTGCGGGCGGCGCGGGCGACAAGCGGCCGCTGAACGTGAAGACGTTCGTCTACGCCGCCATCGCGACGGGCGGATGCACGGGCCTGCTGGTGTTCCTGCTGCTCGTAATCGAGCTTCTCTGGGGCAAGCTGCGCAACGCGAAGGAGCTGGCGGCGTTCGGCGACGTGGAGATGCTCGGCTCACTGCCGAAGGACGGCGCGCTCTCGGCGGACAACGAGAAGGACGTGCTCGGGGTGGTGGCGCTCAGGTTCACGGCGTCGGAGCTGCCGAAGGGGACGGTGCTGGTTAGCCGCCTGCCGGGCGCGCCGGAGCAGCCGAAGTTCCGCGAGGCGCTGAACTGGTCGCTTGCGATGTCCGGCTCGCAGTCGTTCATGCTGTCGGTGGTGGCGGAGGGCAGCTTCGAGCCGCCGGAGGACTCCGAGACGATGCTAAACACGGTGTGCAAGGGGCTTCAGGGCTGGTTCCCGGTGGCGAACCGGTACGTGCTGGCGCCGACGGAGCTTCAGATGCTCCAGGCCGACATAGCGGAGCTGCGCAAGCAGTACGACCACGTGTTCATGTTCGTGCAGGACGGGATCCGCCGCGGCGGGAGCTTCTTCGACCAGCTCCTTACGGTGTGCGACTGCATGATCGTGGTAGCCGGGGCGGACTCCACGCCGCGCAGCTGGGTCAAGTACGTGCGCAAGCACGTGCGGGCGGCGGGCAAGCCGGTTATGGGGCTGGTGACGGGCGTGTCGGCAAGGACGGTGCGCAAGGAGATGGAGGCGAAGAGATGAGGAGCGCGCGTTCCACGGCGGAGTGGTGCATGGCGGCGCTCGCGGCGGCGTTCGCGCTGGCGGGCTGCTACACGGACCGCCTCACCGGCAACTACAGGTCGGTGTTCGAGGTGACGAACACGGCGGACGACAGCGCCGTCCTCGACGAGACGGGGCGCGACGAGGAGGCCCTCGCGCGGCAGAAGAAGCGCCTCGAGGAGCTTGCGGCCGACGAGGAGCCGGTGTACAGGATGAACGCCGGCGACCAGATCGAGATCCGCGTGTACGGCCACGAGGACCTGAACAACGTGACCAGGATCGGGCCTGACGGCACGGTTGGCATCGCGTTCATGGGGCAGGTGCGGCTGAGCGGGCTGAGCATCGCCGACGGGGCCGACAAGATACGCGAGGGGCTTGCACCCTACATCAAGAACCCCGTGGTGAGCGTGACGGTGCGCGAGATATCGAGCGAGACGGCGACCATCGCCGGAGCGTGCGCGAAGCCAGGCGTGTACAGCATATCGAACGGCACCAAGCTCGCAGACCTCTACGCGCTGGCGGGCTCGAGCGCGACGCGGCTGTTCAACGGCGTGGACGTGGACGTAGCCGACCTCGAACATTCCATAATCGTGCGCAAGGGCGAGATTCTCCCGGTCGATTTCAGCAAGGCCATCAACGAGGGCAGCACGCTCCACAACATCCGCGTCCGCAAGGGCGACTACGTGTTCATCGCGCAGCGCATGGAGGCCTCCGTCACGATATGCGGCGAGGTCAGGAACCCGCACAAGCGGCTCTTCGAGCCGGGCATGGGCCTCATAGAGACGCTCACGACGGCAGGCTGGATGCAGGAGACGCACTGGAAGCACGTGATCCTCATTCGCGACGGGCTTGCCCACCCGAGGCTCTACAAGGTTGACGTGGACGGCATCCTCGCCGGCAAGTGCCGCAACATCTCGCTCAAGGCCGGCGACATCATATACGTGCCGAAGGACAACATCTCGGAGTACAACGTGTTCGTGCGCAAGCTGATGCCCACGGCGCAGCTCATAAGCCTGCTCACGTCGCGCGTCTACACGATATCGGACCGATGAGATGAAGTACGTCATCTTCACCATCGCCGCGCTTGGCGTTGCGCCGCTGGCGCTGCTGCTGTTCATCAACAGGCGGTGGATGAAGTACGCGATATGGGCGATGGTGGCCGCGCTGTGCCTCTACCTCGCGACCTCCATAAACTTCTTCTCGAACGAGAGCTACCGGGGCAGCGCGCGCGGCATGGAGGTGAGCCTCATCCACTTGCTTTCGTTCGCGATGCTGCTGGCGCTGGCGGCGGGACGTCGGCTCAAGGGGCTCTTCCCGGAATGGGGGTTCAGGCTGTACCTGCTCTACTTCCTCCTCTGCCTTCCGAGCCTGAGGGAGGCGGAAGACACCATGATCGCATGGTACGAGATATGGAAGATGATCATGCTGTACATCTTCTACCTCGCCGTGTACAGCTACCTCAAGGCCACGGACAACGTGAAGGCCGTGCTGCAGGCCCTTGCGCTGTTCGCCATCGGGAACATGCTAATCGTGGTGAAGGAGCACTACTCCGGGACGTACCAGCCGCACGGGTTCTTTCCGCACCAGAACAGCATGTGCATGGCGATGCTCATGCTCGGCGCGCTGTTCTTCGCCGTCTACCTCACGCAGGGCTTCAGGACGCGCTTCCGCAAGCTCTGCACCCTGGCGTTCATCTGCTCGGCGGCGGCGGTGGTGCGGTCCTACTCGCGCGGCGCTCTTGCCATGCTGCCGATCGCCTACGGAATGGCCGGCGTGGCCTGCATCTGGAAGGGGCGGCCGAGAGGTTGGCTCAAGCGCCTCATGCCGATCGTCTTTCTGGGCATGCTGGGCGGGCTCGCCCTGCTGCCGCGCCTCGTGGCGCGTTTACTCCACGCGCCGGAGTCATCCG